>CAYLHR010000174.1:0-4545 GCA_964383335.1 uncultured Lachnospiraceae bacterium | reverse complement strand
TTGCGTTCCCGACGCTTCCTGCGTCTGACAGAACAAATGTCATATACAAATATTTCGGCACTGCCTCACACTCCAGGACCTTTACGGCACGGAAATCGGACTTGCTGAACATCTCAAAATCGACCAGATCCTCAAACAGAGGCTCAATATTCAGGTGGTCATAATCCGGTGCCTTTGTATCGAACAGAGGCATCTTCGGATCATTCACGTTTACCGCCTGAGTTGCCTCTTCAGCAGTCTCAGAGCTTACACCATTTCCCTCACTTCCGGTCTTCACTGACTTCATTGTCGGGAATAAGAGCACATCCCTGATCGCCTCAGCCCCCGTAAACAGCATCACCATGCGGTCGATGCCGTAGCCGATGCCGCCTGTCGGAGGCATGCCGATCTCGAGCGCGTTGAGGAAATCCTCGTCCGTCGTCTGAGCCTCCTCGTCGCCCTTCGCCAGCTGTTCCTCCTGCGCCCTGAAGCGCTCGCGCTGGTCGATCGGGTCATTCAGCTCGGAGTAGGCGTTGCACATCTCCCAGCCGTTCATGAACATCTCAAAACGAAGCACCTTGCCCGGATGCTCCGGATCTTTCTTCGTGAGCGGACTGATCTCGATCGGGTGGCCGGTGATAAAGGTCGGCTGGATCAGATTGTCCTCGACGAACTCGTCAAAGAAGAGATTCAGGATGTCGCCGATCTGATGGCGCTCCTCGTACTCGACGTGCTTCTCCTTCGCGACGGCGCGCGCCTCCTCGAGAGATCCGATCTCATCGAAATCGACGCCGCTGTATTCCTTCACGGCCTCCGTCATGGTCAGGCGGCGGAAGGGCTGCCCGAGATCCATTTCGACACCCTTGTAGGAAATCTTCGTCGTGCCGAGAACCTCCTGCGCGACCGTGCGGTACATGTCTTCGGTGAGATCCATCATGCCGTTGTAATCCGTGTAGGCCTGATAGAGCTCCATGAGCGTAAACTCGGGATTATGCTTGATATCCAGTCCCTCGTTGCGGAATACGCGGCCGATCTCATAGACCCGCTCGAGTCCGCCGACGATCAGCCTCTTCAGATAGAGCTCAAGGGAAATACGCAGCTTCTTGTCCTCGTCGAGCGCGTTAAAATGCGTCACGAAGGGTCTCGCGGAAGCCCCGCCCGCGTTTTCCACGAGCATGGGGGTCTCGACCTCCATGAAATCGCGGTCATCGAGATAGCGGCGGATCGCGGAAATGATCTTCGAGCGCTTGATAAACACGTCCTTCACTTCCGGATTCATGATCAGGTCGACGTATCTCTGGCGGTAGCGGATATCCGTGTCCGTGAGGCCGTGATATTTCTCCGGAAGAATCTGAAGGGATTTTGACAGAAGGGTGACCGACTTCGAGTGGATGGACTTCTCGCCCATCTTGGTCGTGAAGACGACGCCCTTCACGCCGACGATATCGCCGACGTCAAGCTTTTTGAACTTCGCGTATGCCTCGTCGCCGAGATCGTCGCGGGAGACATAGATCTGGATGTTCCCGTCCCGGTCCTGCACATTTCCGAAGGAGGCCTTGCCCATGACGCGCTTGCTCATAAGCCGCCCCGCCACGGAGACCTCTTTTCCCTCGTACGCCTCGTAGTTGTCTTTGATCTGCCGCGTGTGTTCGGTCTGGTCATAGGTTACGATCTCGTAGGGATTCTCTCCCGCTTCCATGAGATTCGCGAGCTTTTCCCTCCGTACTTTCCTCAGCTGATTGAGATCCTGCGGTCTGTCCTGCGTGTTTCCTGCCATAACTGATCTTACCCTCCGGCCCGCCCTTCGCGGCCTGTCCCGTGCTGTACTTCCTGATAAAAATGAGCCGGTTTCAGCCGGCTCCGCCACATCCTCAGATCCTGTCGATCGCGAGAATCTGATAATGATCTACCGAATCCGCCGTCTCCACGGCCACGACGTCGCCGACGCGCGCGCCCATGAGCGCTCTTCCGACCGGGGATTCGTTGGAAATCTTTCCTCCGAGTGAATTGGCCTCCATGGATCCGACGATCTGGAACTCCAGGTCCTCGTCGTAATCCACGTCATGGATCTTCACGCGACATCCGATGTTGACGGTCTCGGTATCCGCCTCATCCTCGTCGACCACCTCGGCGTGCTTCAGAATGTTCTCGATCTCCTCGATTCTGGCCTCGATATCGCGCTGCTCGTCCTTGGCCGCATCGTATTCGGCATTCTCGGAGAGATCTCCCTGCTCACGCGCCTCACCGATCTTCTTGGAAATCTCCCTGCGCTTGTTGACCTTCAGATCATTGAGCTCATCCTCGAGCTTTTTGAGGCCCGCGTACGTCAGGATATTTTTCTTAACCTGTGCGTTTTCATCACCCATGGATTCCTGTCCTCCAAACATATCAAAAACTGCGTGACTGATCCCTCCGGTCACGCATGCGCTTTTTCGATTATACGCACCGGAAGACCCGTTGTCAATCAGAAAAAACGTCCTTCGGGCTCCCTCCATCGGAGATCTCTCCCAGCCAGCCAAGCAGCAGCTCCTCCAGCTCACCGTACCCCCGGGCGCGGTTCACCGCCCCGCGGAGCGCCGCCGACCCGGGCAGCCCGGCCGTATACCACGCGACGTGCTTTCTCATGCGGCACACGGCGAGAGAGGGCGGCCCGCTTTTCATGGCCTCCGTCTCCATCCGGGCGTGGCGCAGGATCATGGCACAGATTTCCTTTACGGAGGGGCGCGGCGGCACGGATCCCGTCTCAAGGAAGGTCCGGATCTCCCGGAAGATCCAGGGATTCCCGCGGGCGCCCCTGGCGATCATGACCGAGTCGCAGCCCGTCTCTTCGAACCTGCGCGCGGCGTCCCCGGGCGTCCGGATGTCACCGTTTCCGATCACCGGAACGGAGACCGCCTCCTTCACCTCCCGGATGACGCTCCAGTCGGCCCGCCCCGTATAATACTGCTCGCGCGTCCGGCCGTGGACGGCGATGGCGGCGGCGCCGGCGTCCTCGAGGCGCTTCGCGAGTTCGGCCGCATTTTTCTCCGCCTCATTGAAGCCGGACCGGATCTTGACCGTGACCGGCCGGTCCGACAGGCGGACGCAGGTCCTCACGATTTCCTCCGCCAGGCGCGGATTCCGCATGAGCGCCGCCCCCTCGCCGTTGTTCACGATTTTCGGCATGGGGCAGCCCATATTGATATCCAGTATGTCATAGGGAAATGAGCCGATTCTCTCAATCGCGGCGCGGAAGGCCTCCGGCCCGGGACCGAACAGCTGCAGCGAGACGGGGTGCTCATCCTCCGCGATGTCGATGAGGTCGAAGGTTTTCTTATTGCCGTACATGACGGCGTTCGCGCTCACCATCTCGCAGCACACGAGGTCGGCGCCCAGCTCCCTGCAGATTCTCCGGAAGGGCTGGTCCGTGATGCCCGCCATGGGGCCCAGAATCAGCCTGCGGTTTTTAAACATATCCATAGATTCCCCTCACCGAGACCTCCCCGGAGGTGACGCGCTCCGTTCCTCCGTCATCACGCCGGACGAGCAGGGCCCCGCTGGCGTCAATGCCGAGCGCGGTGCCCGTGTAAGGATCGGAGGGATCCTCGACGCGGATCATTTTTCCCCGGTTTACAAGCAGCGCCTCATAGTCCCCGATGAGGCCCGAGAGGTCCCCGGTCTCAAGAAAGACTCCGTAATTCGCGTGAAAGTGCCTGAGGACCGCCGCCGTGACCGCGGCCCGAGAGAATGTCCGGCCGGCCGCCTGCCGCAGCGAGACCGCCCGGTCCGAAAGTTCCGCGGGAAAGGCGCTGTTATTTACATTGATTCCGATCCCGACGACGACGTAATCCGCCCGGAAACTTCCGCTCTCCACCCTGGCCTCCGTCAGGATCCCGCAGATCTTCCGCCCGTCAATGACGATGTCATTGGGCCATTTGATTCCGATCTCCCTGCCGCAGACCTCCCGCGCCGCCCGGGCCGCCGAAAGGCCCATCACAAGGGTCAGCATGGACGTCCTGTCCGCGGGAAGGGGCGGGCGGAGAAGCAGGGTCATGTAGACGGATTCTCCGGCCGGGCTCGCCCAGTCCCGTCCGCGGCGGCCCCGGCCGGCGGTCTGCTCCTCGCCGATGATGACAAGGCCCTCTCCGGCTCCGTCCGCCGCCGCTCTCTTCGCCTCCTCATTGGTGGAGTCCACCGACTGATAATAGCGGACGGTGAAGAAGCCGTCCTCACCGTCCGCCCGAAGCGTTTCCTCAAGATTCGTGATCCAGTCCATTTCCGTCTTCATCAAAGTGTCGCGTCCATCACCGCTTTGATTGTATGCATCCGGTTCTCCGCCTCGTCAAAGACCACGGACTGGCCGGATTCGAATACTTCATCCGTCACCTCCATCTCCGTGAGGCCGTATTTCTCATAGATCTCGCGCCCGATCTTTGTGTTCAGATCGTGGAAGGCGGGCAGGCAGTGCATGAAGATGGCGTGGGGCGCCGCGTTCTTCATCACCTCCGCGTTCACCTGGTAGGGAAGCAGGGCCTCGATGCGCTCCGCCCAGACCGCCTCCGGCTCGCCCATGGCGACACCCACGTC
>CAYLHR010000173.1:0-4581 GCA_964383335.1 uncultured Lachnospiraceae bacterium | reverse complement strand
TCTGCACGCAGACCGCGGATATCGACTACGGAAAGATCCGTCTGTTCGCGGTCAACTATGATTTCTGGTTCGAGTCCTCCCAGCTGCTCGTCCGCCAGATGAAGGAGCAGAACAGGAAGAAGGAGGAGCAGATCCGGGAGCTGAAGGAATTCATCGCCCGCTTCTCGGCCAACGCCTCCAAGTCCAAGCAGGCGACGTCCAGAAAGCGCGCGCTCGAGAAGATCGAGCTTGAGACGATGGTGCCCTCCAGCAGAAAGTACCCCTACATCGATTTCCGCCCCGACAGGGAGATCGGAAACGACGTCCTCTTCGTGGAGCACCTGTCGAAAACCATCGACGGGGAGGTGATCTTCAAAGATCTGAATTTCAACCTGCTGAGAACGGACAAGGTGGCCTTCGTGGGAGGAAACGAGCGGGCCAAGACCGTGCTTTTCGAGATTCTCTCCGGAAGAATGGAGCCGGACGAGGGCTTCTACAAGTGGGGGATCACGACCTCGCAGGCCTATTTCCCCAAGGACTACAATGACGAGTTTGAAAATGACCTCACGATCGCGGACTGGCTGACCCAGTACTCGGAGAACAAGGACACGACCTACGTGAGAAGCTTCCTCGGCCGCATGCTGTTCGCGGGTGAGGACGGCGTGAAGCGCGTGCGCGTGCTCTCCGGAGGTGAGAAGGTGCGCTGCCTTCTCTCAAAGATGATGATTTCCGGGGCGAATGTGCTGATTTTCGATGAGCCGACCAACCATCTGGACATGGAGGCCATCACCGCGCTCAACAACGGCATGACAAAGTATCCCGGCGTGATCCTCTTTACGACGCGGGACCACCAGATCGTGGAGACGACGGCGAACCGGATCATGGAGTTCCTTCCGGACGGGACGCTCATCGACAAGGTCGGAACCTACGACGAATATCTGGCAAGCGACGCCATGGCCAGAAAGAGACAGATTTACGTGACGGCGGAAGATCAGGAGGAAGATGACTGAAGGCGTACTCATCCCCATCACGATAGCGGGAGAGCTGGCGTTCTATCTTCTGACCGGTCTGCTGATGCCCTTCAGGAAGAAGGCCGAGGCCTACTCGGTCATTGAGACGATGTGCGCCGGCTGGCTCATTTCAACTGCGATGTTTGAAATCGCAGTTTTTGTCATGCAGCTGATCCGCATCCCGCTGCTTCCCTTCGCGGTGTTCTGGACCGCCCTCTGCTCGCTGGCCTGCGCCGTCTCGCTGGTGCTGCGCTCGCGGTATTTCTTCGCCGGTCTGGATTACGATATCAAGATGAACGGGGCGAGCCTTGCCCTCATCCTCTTCCTTTTCTGCGCGGGGGCCTTCGCCCTCTACTCGGTCATCCTTCCCGTCGGGACGGATCCCGGCTGGGTGATCGCGTCCATGACGCAGGACCTCTATCACGACTCGGTGGGGCTCTACGCCGCGGGGACGGGGGAGCCGGTGCTGACGGTGAAACCGCACGACTTTTTCGCGAGAGGGTATGTGTTCGACGAGATCGTCTGCCTCATCACGGGCCTTCACCCCATGACGCAGATGCGGATCGTGCGGACGGTCGTCACGGTCTTTCTCTCGGAGATGACGGTGTACCGGATTCTCATGCGCGTCTTTTCCGGAAACCGGACGCGGGCGGCGGGGGGCGGCATCCTCTATCTGCTCGTGAGTCTCTTTTTCCAGACGCCCTTTACCCCGTCGGGGCTCCTTCTTTCGGCGGGATGGACGGGAAACGCGGCCTTCGCCGGACTTATGCTCCCGGCGCTTCTGCTTCTTTCGGCCGCCTATCTCGAAAATCCGGAAAATGTGCGGGTTCACATCCTGATTTTCACCGCGGGGATCGCGGCCGTGTCGCTCTCCCCCCAGGCGATCTATCTGTATCCCGCGGCCCTTGTGTGCGTGATGCTGCCCTCCATGGCGGCGGGGAAGGACGCGCTCGGCATCTTCAGGCTGATTCTCTGGCTCGCGGTTCCGGCCGCGGTGTTCATGGCCTGCCTGATTCTTCCCTTCGTGCAGATGCAGCAGTGAGGAGGTGACGATTTTTGACTGTTCCGGAGATTATCCGAAGCCTGGCCGGCATGAGCCTCCGCTTTCAGGGCGGGAGCTGGTTCCTGTTCGCGGCGGCCGCCGTGCTCATCCCCCTCTTTCTGACAGGCGGAAAAACGGCGCGGGTGGTTCTCGTCTGTCCGTTGCTTCTTTCCGGGCTGATATTTTTCAATCCCTGGCTCATCCGGGCCTTCTACAGGAGCGCGGAGAGCCTCCCCGCTCCCCATATTTACACCTTCTGGATGTTCCCGGCCGCCCTGATTCTGGCCGCCGGCTGCATCGCGGCCTGCGCGAAGCTTCCGGCTTTCAGCATGAAGATTCCGCTGATTCTCGCCGTGGTTCTATTTTCCGTGCTGACCGGCGTGCCCAGGGTGCAGGCCTACCGGTCGCTCTCACTTCCCGTCAACGTGAAAAAGGCGGATCCGGAGCTTCTCGCGATATCCGGATATCTGGCCGAAAAGAGCAGGAGCGACTCCTACCGCGTATTCTTCGAGAGCGGGAGAATGGCCCTTGAAGCGGGCGAGCTGGATGCCCACATCATCCCGGAGCCCTTCGCGCTGGAGGCGGACAGCACGCTTACGGTAAAGACCATCGAGCGCAGGATCCGGGAGGCGGAGGGAGGCTATATTGTCTGCGACGCGGACGGGGAGCTGGCCGCCTATCTGTTCGGCAGGGGGCTTCAGAAAATCGCGCACACGCCCCGGAGTTCCGTCTACTATATCGGGGAGACGTGACGCGGGGAAGGGATCCGCGGCAGTGCATTTTTTAGTCAACAATCCGCTTACACATGGACATGGATTGACGAAAATGATATACTTGAACCCAATGTGAATAGGAAATCACCGATTCACCTTTTTAATGATGTAAGGAGGAAACATCAACATGGCAAAAAGAACAATGCTAACCATGGATGGAAATGAAGCTGCGGCTCACGCCTCATATGCGTTTACCGAGGTTGCAACCATCTATCCGATCACTCCGTCATCTGTCATGCCGGAACATGTGGACGAGTGGGCGACTGAAGGCCGCAAGAATATCTTCGGACAGGAAGTCCAGGTCACGGAGATGCAGTCCGAGGCGGGCGCAGCCGGTGCCTATCACGGATCTCTCGCAGCCGGAGCTCTCACAACCACTTTCACAGCATCTCAGGGACTTCTGCTTATGATCCCCAACCTCTACAAGGTTGCCGGCGAGCAGCTTCCGGGCGTGTTTGATGTTTCTGCACGTGCCGTCGCGAGCCATGCGCTCAGCATCTTCGGCGATCACTCCGATGTCTATGCATGTAGACAGACGGGCTGCTGCATGCTCTGCGAGTCTTCCGTCCAGGAGGTCATGGACCTCACGGCAGTCGCGCATCTGGCCGCTCTTAAGGGAAGCCTTCCCTTCATCAATTTCTTTGACGGTTTCCGTACATCTCACGAGATCCAGAAGATCGAAGCCTGGGATTATGAGGATCTGAAGGATCTGGCCGATATGGACGCGATCCAGAGATTCCGCGATCACGCCCTCAATCCGAATCATCCGTGTGAGAGAGGTTCCGCGCAGAATCCGGATATCTTCTTCCAGGCGCGTGAAGCTTCCAACCCCTACTATGACGCGATGCCGGCGATCGTCCAGGAGTACATGGACAAGGTGAACGCCAAGATCGGCACCGATTACAAGCTCTTCAACTATTACGGCGCGCCCGACGCGGAGAACGTCATCATCGCCATGGGCTCCGCCTGCGAGACGATCGAGGAGACCATCGATTATCTCATGAAGACCGAGAACGCCAAGGTCGGCGTGATCAAGGTCCGCCTGTACCGTCCCTTCTCCGCCAAGGCGCTCGTGGACGTGATCCCGGACAGCGTGAAGGTGATCAACGTGCTCGACCGCACGAAGGAGCCCGGCGCTGACGGCGAGCCGCTTTACCTCGACGTCGTGGCCGCCCTCCGCGACACGAAGTTCAAGGACATCCCGGTCAACAGCGGAAGATACGGTCTCGGCTCCAAGGATACCGCTCCGGCCCAGATCAAGGCCGTGTTCGGCAACGTGGACAAGAGACGCTTCACGATCGGCATCGTGGACGACGTCACCAACCTCTCCCTTGAGACCGGCCCGGCGATCGTCTCCACACCGGAAGGCACCGTGAACTGCAAGTTCTGGGGCATCGGCGCTGACGGAACGGTCGGAGCGAACAAGAACTCCATCAAGATCATCGGCGACAACACCGATATGTACGCGCAGGCTTATTTCGATTATGACTCCAAGAAGTCCGGCGGCGTGACGATGAGCCACCTCCGTTTCGGAAAGAAGCCGATCAAGTCCACGTATCTCATCCGCACCGCCAACTTTGTCGCGTGCCACAATCCGGCATACGTCAACAAGTTCAACATGGTGCAGGAGATCGTCGACGGCGGCACCTTCCTTCTCAACTGCCCGTGGTCGGATGAGGAGATCGGACAGCACCTTCCCGGCCAGATGAAGAAGTACATGGCCGAGCACAATATCAAGTTCTACGTGATCGACGGCGTGAAGATCGGCATCGAGGTC
>CAYLHR010000172.1:0-4590 GCA_964383335.1 uncultured Lachnospiraceae bacterium | reverse complement strand
CGTAAATTCCTCGGCAATCTCGGTGTATTCCTCTTCCGCGTTCCGGTAATCCGTCAGGATGGTATACAGCCGGAAACCGGAATAAAGAAATACGCAAAGCGCCGCGGCAAGCACGACTGCCCTCACAGGTCCCAGGGACCCGCCCTTCCTCGTTTTCCCCTCTTTTTCGCTCATATCTCTCCCAGAAGCTTTTCCACGCTGACGAGCTTTACGCTGAGTACAAAGACCTCACCCGCTTTTTTCAGCTCCTTGATCGCCGGATAGGACGGCGCGATTCTGATATTGTTGTCGCGCGGATCCTTCCCGTAGGGGAACGTCGCGCCAGCCGGGGTGAGCTTCACGCCCGCTTCCGCGCATTTTTCGACGATCGCCTTCGCGCACCCGTCCATGGACTCAAAGGAAATAAAATACCCGCCCCTGGGCTCCGTCCAGGAGGCAATTCCGAGTCCGTCCAGCTCCCTCTTCAGCGTATCCTCTATCATCTCGAACTTGGGCCGCAGAATTCTCGCGTGCTTTCTCATATGCGAGCGCATATTGGCCATATTTCCGAAAAAGCGGACGTGGCGCAGCTGATTCATCTTGTCGTGTCCGATGGTCTGCTTTGAGAGCGATTTCAGAATATCATCCAGATTCGTCTTTGAGGCCGCGATGGCCGCGAGACCCGAGCCCGGGAAAGAGACCTTCGAGGTCGAGATGAACTTAAAGACCATATCCGGATGGCCGGCCTTCTTGCACTCGTGCAGAATCTCCAGAAGAAAATCCTGCTTTTCCGGCTCATCGTAGAGATGATGGATCGAATAGGCGTTGTCCCAGTAAATGCGGAAATCCTCTGCCGCGGGCGTCAGGGCCGCGAATCTTCTTACCGTATCATTGGAATAGGTATATCCCTGGGGATTGCTGTACTTGGGCACGCACCAGATGCCCTTCACCGCCGGATCGTGATTCACGTATTCTTCCACGAGGTCCATGTCCGGTCCGTCAGGGCTCATGGGGATATTGATCATCTCAATCCCGAAGGCCTCCGTGATCGCGAAATGACGGTCATATCCCGGAACGGGACACAGGAACTTCACGCTGTCCAGCCTGCACCAGGGGGTGGATCCGCACACGCCGCCGCACCAGGATCTGGCGATCTGATCAAACATAATATTGAGAGAGGAATTGCCGTATATAATAATATTGTCCGGCCCGACCTCTGACATATCCCCCATCAGCCGTCTCGCCTCGGGGATTCCGTTCAGGACGCCGTAGTTCCTGCAGTCCGTGCCGGTCTCATCGAGAAAATAGCTCTTCGAATCCAACACATCCATCATCTCATTCGACAGCTCCAGCTGCTCGACAGACGGCTTGCCCCTTGACATGTCGAGCTTCAGTCCCTTCGCTTTTACCGTTTCAAATTCGGCGAGAAGCTTTTCCTTCTCCGCGGTCAGTTCCTCAAATGTCATTTCCCGGTAAACTTTCATCTGTTTTTCTCCTTAAAACGCTCAATATAAACAGGATGATTATAACACATTGCGCCGGACCGGGCGAGTTTTTATGGCGTTTTCGGCAGAGCGCGCCTTGCGCGGCTGCCTCCGGATGCGTTATGATGGGATATACCGTGTCCGGGAACCGGGCGCGGACATTCATTCAAATCTTTTGTTCAGGGGGAATATGCCAATGTGGACTGCCGGCAGCTGGCAGGATTATGAAGTACTCGACACAAGCGCGGGAGAGAAGCTGGAGCGATGGGGCGATTATTTCCTCGTGCGCCCGGATCCCCAGGTCATATGGGACACTCCGCGCACGCACCCGGGGTGGACATCCCCCAACGCCAGATACCACAGGAGCAGCCGCGGCGGGGGAAGCTGGGAGTTTCTGGATCTTCCCGGTGAGTGGACCATCAGCTACGGGGACCTGCATTTTCATCTGAAGCCCTTCAGCTTCAAGCACACCGGGCTCTTTCCGGAACAGGCCGCCAACTGGGACTGGTTCAGCGGTCTCATCCGCGGCGCCGGACGCCCCGTCCGCGTCCTGAATCTCTTCGCCTACACCGGAGGCGCGACCTGCGCCGCCCTCGCTGCAGGCGCGTCCGTGACGCATGTGGACGCCTCAAAGGGAATGGTGACCTGGGCGCATGAGAACGCGGATCTTTCGGGTCTTTCGGACAGGCCGGTCCGCTGGCTTGTAGACGACTGCATGCGCTTTGTGCAGCGCGAAATCCGGAGAGGAAACCGGTACGACGCCGTCATCATGGATCCCCCCTCGTACGGAAGAGGGCCGAAGGGTGAGATCTGGAAGATCGAGGAAACCGTCTTTCCCCTGATCCGTCTCTGCGCAGAGCTTCTGAGCGGCGATCCTCTCTTCTTCCTCGTCAATTCCTACACGACGGGGCTTCAGAGCGGCGTTCTCACCTACATGATGGAATGCGCCCTCCGGGACAGGAAACCCGCCGGAATCGAGTCGGGCGAGCTGGGTCTTCCGGTCTCATCCAACGGGCTGGTTCTCCCCTGCGGCTGCGCCGGGCGGGCTTTCTGGGCCTGATCCCCTTTCCCAAAAAAACCGAAAAAAAGAGCAGCATGCATGCGGTGCATGTACGCTGCTCTTTCTCTTTTTCCTGCTTTATTCGAAGAGTTCGGCGCTCACATATCCGGAGCCGCCCTCGAATTCGATCTTATACCAGCCGTCCTCGTTTCCGAGAACCACAACCTCCTGGCCCTCCGTGAGCACTCCGATCACATTGTCATCCTCATCGTCGACATAGGGATCCGATCTCACGTTCGCTTCCTCAACCGTGAGGACCGCCGTGTTGCCCTCACCGTGAGGGCCGCCCTCGTCCGTCTCCTCGACGTCAATCATCTCGGCCTGTTCAGCGGCGGCAAATTCGTCGGCTTCATCGTCGTCGGACGGGATCTCCTCCGGCTCCTCCCCGGCGTCCTCAAACTCGGGATCATCGCTCTCATCGGCGTCCTCGGACTCCCCCGTCTGGGAATCGGACTCCCCGGCGTCGCTCCCGTTCGCCTCCTCCGTCTCGTTCTCATCTTCCTCTTCACCGGCATCCACACTGCCGGCCTCTACGGCCGTCCCGGCGTTTCCGGTGCTGTTCGCGGGCGTCTCAATGGTCTGCGCCGCGATCTCCGGGATGGCGTCAGCCGTCTGCTGGGAAGCTTCCACGGCTCCGGATACGACGGATTCCGCCTCCTCATTGCCCGTGACGACCGGTTCAACCGTCTCCGCGGCGGAATCACTGTCCGTAAGTGACGTGATCGAGCTCGTATTCCCGCAGCCCGCCATACAAAGAACCGCTGCCGCAGCTGCTGCCGTTATCATCATTCTAAGTCCACGACGTTTCATCGCTGATTCCCCTTTCTGTTGCAATGCCTGCTTTTCAGATGTGTAAAGCGGTCATTCACATTCCGCTCTGCTGTATGCTCATGAACGACATCCGTCTCCCCCGACAGACATGTGCATTCTACCACTTGTGGAGCCTTACGTCAACCTGAGCGGGCAGGTATGCGCGCATTCTTAAGGCCTGACCGCGCAAAAAAGCCCCCCGCCGCAGGCGGGAGGCCCAAAATCAAACCGGATTATTCGACGATGGAAGCAACTCTTCCGGAGCCGACCGTACGGCCGCCCTCACGGATCGCGAATGTAAGACCCTGCTCCATGGCGATCGGGTGGATCAGCTCGATGGTCATCTCAACGTTGTCGCCGGGCATGCACATCTCTGTTCCTTCCGGAAGAGAGATCACGCCTGTAACGTCAGTTGTTCTGAAGTAGAACTGCGGTCTGTAGTTGTTGAAGAACGGTGTGTGACGGCCGCCCTCATCCTTTGTCAGGACGTAAACCTGAGCCGTGAACTTGTTGTGGCAGGTCACTGTGCCCGGCTTCGCGACAACCTGTCCGCGGACGATGCCCGTGCGGTCGATACCACGAAGAAGAACACCGATGTTGTCACCGGCCTCAGCCTGATCCAGAAGCTTATGGAACATCTCGATACCGGTAGCGACAGAAGTGTCAACCTTCTCCTTGACGCCGAGGATTTCGACCGGATCCATAACCTTAAGAGTACCTCTCTCAACACGGCCTGTCGCGACAGTTCCGCGGCCGGAGATCGTGAAGACGTCCTCAACCGGCATCAGGAACGGCTTGTCCGTGTCACGTGTAGGCTCGGGGATCCACTCATCGACAGCGTCGAGAAGCTCCATAACCGCATCGCCCCACTTGCTGTCCGGATCATTCAGAGCCTGAAGAGCGGAGCCGCGGATAATCGGTGTATCCTCAGCGAAGCCATACTCTGTAAGAAGCTCTGTGACTTCCATCTCGACCAGCTCAAGGAGCTCATCGTCATCAACCATATCGCACTTGTTAAGGAAAACGACCATTCTCGGAACACCGACCTGGCGAGCCAGAAGCACGTGCTCCTTTGTCTGAGCCATAACACCGTCAGTAGCGGCAACAACAAGGATCGCGCCGTCCATCTGAGCAGCGCCGGTGATCATGTTCTTGACGTAGTCGGCATGGCCCGGGCAGTCGACATGAGCGTAATGTCTCTTCTCTGTTTCATACTCAACGTGTGCTGTATTAATCGTGATACCACGTTCTCTTTCT
>CAYLHR010000171.1:0-4592 GCA_964383335.1 uncultured Lachnospiraceae bacterium | reverse complement strand
ATCCGAACGAAGAAGTTCAGATTGGTCTAGCTATATAAAACATGATCTACTAGCTGTGATAACATTCCAGAAGCTTCAGCGCAATTTATTAAGCGCCATGTAATCTATTATCCAACAGGAACAGTCATTGTCGACGAAGCAGAATAAAAGGAGACCTTATGAAACAGAAGGCCAGATCCCCGGATGCATAAGCACCCGGGTTTTTTGATGCACAAAAACGCCTCTCTGGTATCTCCGGGCGTAAAACGGAGAGACGAAAGCACCGGACTGAACCGGGATAACAAATGATTCGAGAAAGGAAACGAAGCAATGAAGAAAGAAGAATTTGTCGCACTGGGAATCTCAGAGGAGCTGGCGGAGAAGGCCGCGTCCGCATCATCGGAGGAGCTGAAGAGATATGTCCCGAAAACCCGCTTTGATGAAGTGAACACGGAGAAGAACCAGCTGAAGACCGCAAAGGAAGAGGCGGAGACACAGCTTGAACAGCTGAAGGAATCCGCCGGGGACAATGAGGCACTGAGAAACCAGATCACGGACCTGCAGAACGCGGCAAAGCAGAAGGACGCGGATCATGCAGCCGAGATCAAGGCGCTCAGGATGTCGAACGCGATCCGTGCTGCGATCGGGAACACGGCGCAGGACGCGGATCTGGTAGCCGGGCTGATCGACCAGGGAAAGCTCATCCTCGGGGAAGACGGGAAGCTCACCGGCCTTGACGAACAGGTCAAGGCGCTGAAAGAGAGCAAGCCTTTCCTCTTCAAGGAAGAGAAACCGGCCGGAGGCGGCGCAAAGGGCGGCTTCCGCGTCGGATCTGTGCAGGGAGGCACGGCGGGCGGCGTCGGCGCAGAGAGGGAACAGATTTCTATGAGAGACGCCATTGCGGCAAAGCTTCAGGCAAACGGAGCCGGGAACCCGTAAACCCGGAGAAGAGGTAAGAGATGGCTGTAACACTTGCAGAAGCCAGGAAGAACGTGCAGGACGACCTGCAGATGGGTGTGATCGACGAGTTCATGAAGAACAACTGGATCCTGGAGCACCTGACCTTTGACGACGCGGTTTCCCCGACGGGCGGCGGGGCGACACCGACCTACGCGTACACCCGCCTTCTCACCCAGCCCACGGCGGCATTCCGTGCGATCAACACGGAGTACACCCCGCAGGAAGTCACGAAGCAGCGCTATACCGTGGACATCAAGGTCTTCGGCGGATCCTATGAGATCGACCGCGTGCTGGCGAATTTCGGAGGCATCATCTCCGAGGTGGAGCTGCAGCAGGCGCAGAAGATCAAGGCCGCGCAGGCGCTGTTCAACGACACCTTCATCAACGGCGATTCCGCGACAAACGCGAATGCTTTCGACGGACTCGACAAGGCTGTGACGGGATCCTCCACGGAGTTCAATGCCTCCGGATCCGCGATCGACCTGTCAACGTCCGCCCAGGTGGACGCGAATTACAAGGTGTTCCTCGACATGCTCGACGAGTTCCTGATGACTCTTGACGGGGAGCCCTCCTGTATCATGGGCAACACAAAGATGATCGCCCGTCTCCGTGCCTGTGCGAGGCGTGCCTCTATGTACCAGGTCACGAAGGATGACTGGGGGAAGCAGGTGGAGTCTTACGGTAACATCCCGTTTGTCGACATGAAGGCGAAGCCGGGCACCAATAATGACGTCATCGCCACGGACGGGACCGCCGGCACGACTTCCCTCTATGCGGCACGCCTTGGTCTGGACGGCCTCCACGGCGTGTCTTTCGCCGGAGTGGCTCCTGTGCAGACGTGGCTTCCGGACTTCTCCACCGCCGGTGCCGTGAAGAAGGGTGAAGTGGAAATGAACGCCGCGATCGCGCTCAAGGCGACCAGGGCAGCGGGCGTCTTCCGGAAGATCAAGGTATCGTGATGGCGAGGATCCTGGCGCCGAACAGGGAGTATGCCGGAGTCAGTGCCGGCATCTCCTTTACTGGCGGCGAAGGGTACACTGACAACGAATACCTGATCGGCTGGTTCCGCGGACACGGATATGAAGTATCCGATGAGAATGAACCGGATCAGGGCGGCCGGCCTGAGGAAATTGCGCCGGCGCAAATGGAAGGGAAGAAACCGGCAAGGAGACGGTCAGCCAGGAAGGAGTGACGGAGATGTCTTATACACCTTATGCGGCGGCGGAGGACTATGCCGCCTTGTATCCTGACGGCCCGGAGGTATCGGAGATAAAGCTTCGGGAAGCGTCACGGCACATCGACACCTTAACATTTAACCGGATCGTCGATGCCGGCTTCGGCTCACTCACGGAATTCCAGAGGGAGATCGTGAAGGAAGTCTGCTGCAGACAGGCCGCTTTTGAGACGGAGAACGCGGACCTTCTTGACAGTACGCTGTCTTCCTACTCCATCAACGGAGTGTCGATGCAGTTCGGCGGGGACGGCAGCAACGTGTACGTGGAGAACGGCGTCGCGATGATGAGGAGCACCTATGCGCTCCTTAAGCAGACGGGGCTCTGCTGCCGCTTATTGAGGTGAATAAGATGAAATATCCGAAGCTTGTGCGGCCGGAGGTCTGCCGGACCCCGATCAGGATCGTGATCGACACCGAGGATGTGGATGAGGACGGGGCACCGGTCCGGGCCCTTGACACCGGGGTAATCCTCTGCAACTGGCAGGACGGCGGGAAGGTGGAGCTTACAGGTGAGCAGAAATATGTCCGGATTACCGGAAAGGCTTATTTTGACGGGGACATCTGTCCGTCCGTACCGGTCATTTCCTCCGGATACGGAATCGTGTTCGGGGAAAAACGCAGAATTGCGGAGGGGATCAAGGGCAGAAACCCGGACGGAACAGTGAACTTTACGGAGGTGCGGTTCAAATGAGCGCGAAGGTGACGCTTTTTAAGGAGAAGCTTTCGGCACTTGACGCCGCCGCCGTCCGGGCGCTGGAGAAGACCGCAGAGGTGCTGCACACGGAGATCGTCCAGGCGCAGGTGATTCCCTTTCAGACGGGGCATCTGCAGAACGACAGTACCTTTCCTGATTACGGGGAGGCGCATGAGGGATATGCGGAGATCGTATCAAGCACGCCATATGCCCGTCGGCTCTATTATCACCCGGAGTATCATTTCTCCCATGAAGAGAATCCGAACGCGAAAGCAAAGTGGTTTGAGGACTGGTCGGACGGCGGGGCAAAGCAGGCCTTTGCCGGGCAGGTCTTTGGCGCATTGTACAAAAAGGAGGCGGGGCTATGACGCTGGCTGATATTCGTGACTGGCTGAAGACCCTTGACGCGGCGGATCATTATCACATCGGGCGTCTGAATAACAAAAAGGAGCGGTCGCTGGGTGTGTACAGCCGCGCCGGATCCGGTCCACCGGTGATTGGGATCGGCGGAACGTCGACATATAACATTAAGTCAGTGTCGGTCCTCCTTCACTGGAACGAGAATGCCAGGGAAACAGAAGAGGCCGCGCTTTCCCTGTGGGAGAAGCTGCAGGACGTAACGGATATAGATGCCGGCAGCGGCCATATCCAGTATCTGCGGCTTATCGTTCCGGAACCGGTGCCGGTCGGTACGGATGAGAACGGTGTTTATGAATATGTGATTCAATTTGATGTTTATTACAGGAGGTAGCAAATGTCTACGACAAGCGGAGTATATCCCTGCTATGAGAACCAGTTCCAGATCGATGTATCTTCGAGCGGGACAGCATCTTTTAAGACGATTGCGGATTGTGAGAGCTTTTCCGTTTCCTTTGACAACGGAGTGGAAGAGTGGCGCCCGTTTGAGCAGGAAGGCTGGGTGAGGAGACTCCTCACGGCAAAGGGTGTCACAATCTCCATCACGGCCAAGAGGCATCTCGGGGATGACGGTAATGATTTCGTCGCCGGGCTCGCATGGAAGAACGGGCGTGATGCGGAGGCAGACTTTAAGTGGACCTTCCCGAACGGGGATGTGGTCACCTTTGCGGATGCCGTGATCAACGTCACGAATATCGGGTCGGCGGAGAGCACGAATGTCGCGCCTCTCGAATTCGAGGTCCAGAGCAACGGAAAGCCGACCTATACGGCCGCGTGAGGAACATGATCCGGAAGTGAGGAGGAATGATGGTTTATAACCTGACAGAGAAGCTGAAGTTCGATGAGGATCCGAAGCTTGTCATCAAAAATGTCGAGCTGACGATCAAATCCGATGCGGAGACGGTGCTGAAGCTCATGGATATCGTCCAGACAAAGGGCGAGATTGCAGGAGCCCGCGAGGCATTCGCTGAGATGCTTTCCCCTGCAGACCTTAAGAAGCTGAACGGCCTGAAGCTGAAGATGAATGACTATACTGCTGCACTCTCTGCGGCACTCAGCCTCGCACTCGGAGAAGATCCGGACGAGGAAGCGCCGGGGGAATAACAGACCCGTACTATGATCTAAACGAGGACTGGGGGCTCCTTGTGGCGAGCTTCCGGTCCCAGTACGGGGTACGGCTTTCAAGAGATCTGCAGGACATGAAGTGGAGAGAATTCCGTGCCTATGTTTCGGGATTCGACAGCTCCACGCCACTCGGCCGGATCATTTCTATCCGTGCAGAGACGGATCCGGAGCGTCTTAAGCAGT
>CAYLHR010000170.1:0-4594 GCA_964383335.1 uncultured Lachnospiraceae bacterium | reverse complement strand
ACGAAGTAGGTGATGTTCTCGGCGAACGCGAACCCCGCTCCGATGAGGCCGCCGAGGCCGAGGATCTCGCCCCTGTGGACCTGGAAGCTGATATTGCGGTAGCGGTCCGTCCCATCGGTCAGGTTCTTTACATCAAGCCGCACCTCGGCGCTGTCGTCCGAGTGGAGCATTTTCTTCGATCCGGCCGATTCATCCACGACCTTTCCGATCATGGTCTCGATGACCTTGGCCGGAATAATCTCCTCTTTTTCGAGCACGGCCGCATTTTTCCCGTCCCGGAGGATGGTGAGGCGGTCGGACAGCATGTAGACCTCTTCCAGTCTGTGGGAGATATAAATAATGGAAACGCCCTGCTCCCTCAGCGTCCGGATGATCTGGAACAGCATCTCCGCTTCCTTTCCGGAGAGGGAGGCCGTCGGCTCGTCCATGATGAGGAGCTTTGAGTTCTGAGAGAGACCCTTCAGAATCTCGATCAGCTGTCTCTGTCCGATTCCCAGGTTGTCGACGATGGTGGTGGGCTTCAGCGGGAACTGGTACTTGTCGATCAGCTCCTGCGTCATCTGGTTCATTTTCGCGTAATCAATGAACGGGCCCTTTCTCGGCTCTCTTCCGAGGAAGACGTTCTGCGCCACCGTGAGCGGCGGGATGACGGAGAGCTCCTGATAGATACAGGCGACGCCCAGCTTCTGGCAGTCCTGATAATTGTTGATCTCGACAGGCTTGCCCTCCCAGTAGATCTGCCCGTCGTCCTTGGAATACACGCCGGTCACGATCTTGATGAGGGTCGACTTGCCCGCGCCGTTTTCTCCCATGAGGGCGTGTACCTCGCCCGCTTTCACCTCAAAATGCACATCCTGAAGGACGGGGACGCCCGAAAAGCTCTTATAGATATTCTTCGCTTCGAGAATCGTTGCACCTGCCATTATTCAAGCCCCTCCTTTGCTCCCTGTTCCTTCGCCCGCCGGTCAATCCGGGCCTTATACGCCGCGTCGAAGATCACGACCGCGATGATGATAATGCCCTTAATGATGTACTGGTAGGACGTGTTCATGTCGAGCTTCCGGACGCCGTTCTCAAGCGTCGCCATAAAGAGCGCGCCGATCACGGTGCCGACCACATCACCGGATCCGCCGGAGAGAGCGACGCCGCCGACCACCGCCGCGGCGATCGGGTTGAATTCGAAGTCCGTTCCGATGGCCGTCGTGGCGCTCTGGAGTCTCGCGGTTGTAAACACGGAGCCGACCGCGACGCAGAAGCCCGTGATGACGTAGGCGATGAGCCGCACACGCGCCACGTTGATTCCGGAAAGCGTGGCGGCCTTCCTGTTCGCGCCGACCGAATAGAGGTTGGTCCCGAATCTTGTATACTTCAGAATAATCTGGCCCGCGGCGACGAATACGATCATCGCCATGATGACATAGTAAAATTTCCCGATTCCGGTGCCGATCCATGTATAGCCCGAGTGATTCATGGGCTGGCTCTTTATGACGCCGTTCGCGTCCTTAATGGCGATAATATAGGTCAGGGCCCGGAATACGCTCATCGTTGCCAGCGTGCCGATGAACTCCGGCACATTCAGCTTCGCGACGATATATCCGTTCACGAGGCCGCAGAGCAGTCCGACCGCGATGCCGGCCAGGATCATGACCCAGAACGGAAGCAGCGTGTACGCGTAGATATTGGCCATCGTCATGCCGACGAGCGCGATCGCGCTGCCGGTCGAAAGATCGATTCCGGATGTGATGATGATAAATGTGACGCCGACGCCGATGATCGCGGGAATCGAGGCGTCGCGCACGACCTCGATGAGGTTGTCGAAGTTAAAGAACTTCCCCTTGCCCGCTCCGGCAAGAATCGTGAATAAAACGACAAGGACGACAAGCATTCCGATGGAGATGATCCGTCTCATCGTTGTCTGATTGATCCGCTTCACTTAACCAGTCCCTCCATAGAAGACTGCGCCGGGTCCGCAAACGCGGATCTGCTTCCGCATTCCGGGATCTGCCTCCGCAAAAAGCGGATGTCCCGCCGGACCGGGCGCGTGACATTTTTCAGCTGACGCAAGTACAGGCGGCCTTTTTCGGGAAGAGCCGCCTGTGTTCCGATATTACCAGCGATCTTCCTCAGCGATATCGCCGACGTTCTCCGCCGTCACGACGATGGGCTCCATGATGACCTTGGGGGTCTCCGTGAGCACTGTGTAATCATACTCCGAGCCGATCATAAGGAGGGCGATCTTCGCGGCCGTGGAGCCCTCATCCCAGCTGTTCGTGTAGATGGTTCCGGCCATGTCGCCGCTCTCGATCATCGCGAGGGCGTCCTTCTCGCCGTCAGCGCCCCAGATGCAGATCTGGCCCTTCTTGTTGGCGGACTGTGCCGCAAGCGCCGCGCCCTCGGCCATGGCGTCGTTGATCGCGAAGACGCCGGCGAGGTCGGGGTACTGCTGCAGGAAGGAGTTCATGACGTCGATGGCCGTATCCTTCTGGAAGGAAGCGGACTGCGCGTCCACGATCTCGATTCCGCTGTAGTTCGCGATTGTGTCGCGGAAGCCCTGCTCGAGATTATCCGTTCTCTCAAGTCCGGGAACGCCCTGAATGATCGCGATCTTTCCGCTGCCGCCCATCTGCTCGGCCATCTTGTCGGCTGCCATGCGGCCGGCGTCATAGTCAACGGCCATGACGAGCGCGCTGTGGATCGTATCGCTCGAGCAGTCGAGGTTCACGGTGATGACCGGGATGCCGGCCTCCTCCGCCTGCTTGACCGAGGGAGCGAGGGCCGTTCCGTCGGAGCACTGAAGGATAATCGCGTTGTATCCCTGATTGATGCAGTCCGTCATGATCTGGACCTGCGTCTCGGCGGATTCCTCCGCACCGTAGGAGTCGACCTTGATGTTGTCCCAGGATCCGCACTCGCGCTCGATTCCCTCTTTCCATCCCTGGTTATTGGGTGTCCCGATATCATGCGCGATATAGGCGATCTTGATCTCATCCCCGGCGTAGGGATCCAGCTTCTGCTTCGCGCTCTGGCCGCCGGCAGCAGCCGCCGCGCCGGCATTGGTGTCCTCCCTCGTCGTGGTCTGGCCGCCTCCGCAGGCTGCAAGACCAAGTGTAAGTACCGCAGTCAGTGCAAGTGCTGTTGCTTTTTTCTTCATGTACATCCTCCTTTTTCCTCAGACGCATGTTCACGCCCTTATGCAACTATTGGATTGCTCTATTTTACATCATGTATACATCATGCGCAAGACGGGATTGACACAAAAATAAATTTTGAAATTTGTTAAAAATACACAATTATTCGAGCATATGCTGCTCAGTCTTCGTTTTTATATGCCAATCAGCGACGAATTCAGACAATATGTCATTGTGTAAAACATCTACATTTTCCCATGTCTCCTCCGCTAAACAGTTCATTTTTCACCCTGTTGTATACATCAGTGCCGAAATGTGACTTGTCTATCCCCGATTTTTTCTATATAATCCGCCTTGTAAGCAAAAATGTAATGATTGCGGAGTGTTTCTTTATGAATAATACGCAGGATACAAAGGATATAAAAAAAAGCAGAGGTCTGAAGCAGCGAATTTATGACGATCTGAAGGACAAGCTCATCCACTGCGTTTATAAACCCGGGTCCGAGCTCAATGAACTGATTCTCACGGAGCAGTACGGTGTGAGCCGCACGCCGATCCGCGAGGCCATCAGCCAGCTCGAGGTAGAGGGATATGTGAAGGTCCTGCCCAAGAAGGGAATCTATATTTCCGATATCAGCGTCGATGACGTACTGCAGATTTTCCAGACCAGGATTGAGATTGAACCCGTCACGCTCCAGCTCGCCTACCCCTATCTCAACGTGCTCGATCTGATTGAGTACCGCCATCGCTTCGAGGTGCCGGAGACGGATCTGGAGGAGGCCTCCGAGCTGGACACGGAAATGCATCTCTTTATCATCGACCAGTGCAGGAATACCTATCTCATCGACATGATGCACAAGCTCTTCTCCGACAACACGCGCATGCTCACGGCAACCGGACAGACCAAGGTAAAGATCCACAACGCGAGACAGGAGCATCTCGACATTCTGGACGGCCTGATCGAGCACCAGGATCCCGATATCTGCGCGGAGCTCATGCGGAAGCATATCAAGACCTGCCGCGCAGCCGCCCTCCGCTACTTCAGCTCCGAGGATTATCAGGCACACCTGCAGGCCTCATCGGATCTGTCATAAATAACGCCTCTCTTCTTTTCGCGCCCGTCAAATTGTGCTATAGTATCGATATCTGAGGAAACGCTGATTCGTCAGCGTTTTCTTTTGATGAAGGAGGATTTTTATGCACAAGGAATTTCTGATGGGCAATCAGGCCATCGCCCTCGGCGCCCTGGCCGCAGGGGTGAACCTCGTATCCGGTTACCCCGGCACGCCCTCGACCGAGGTCCTCGAGACAGTCGCGAAGCGGAATCCCGGCAATGTCTACGTCGAGTGGTCCGTCAACGAAAAGGCGGGGATGGAAGTCGCCGCCGGCGCCGCTTACGCGGGAGCCCGCTCCCTCGTCACCATGAAGCAGGTCGGTCTCAATGTGGCGTCCGACCCCCTCATGAG
>CAYLHR010000169.1:2776-4618 GCA_964383335.1 uncultured Lachnospiraceae bacterium | reverse complement strand
GAGGCTCCAGCCCGCGCAGTATCCGGTCAGCATGGACAGATCGTGCAGATGAATCGCGGCGCTCTTGTGCGCCTCCGCGATCTCGTCGTCATAGACCTCGCTCAGCCAGTAGTTGGCCGTGATGGCGCCGGAGTTGGAGAGAATCAGGCCGCCGACGGAATACGTCACGGTCGAGTTCTCCTTTACGCGCCAGTCATTGACCTGCAGATAATTGTTGACGAGGTCCTTGTAGTTGAGCAGCGTGGAATTGATGTTCCTCACCTTCTCGCGCTGCCTGCGGTAAAGGATGTAGGCCTTCGCGACGTCCTCGTAGACGGCCTCTGAGAGCACCTTCTCGAATCTGTACTGAATCTACTAGACGGTCACCTTCCCGTCCTTGATCTTGTTCTCAAAATCGGCGGATACGTGAAGGGAAATGAGCTCGATCACACTCGGATGATACTGCTTGCCGAGCGCCTCGAACGCCTTCGAGATCGCCGCGCTGATCTTCCCGATGTTGAACTCCGTGATCTTCCCGTCCCGTTTGACTACCTGATACATGCCTGAACTCCCCTTTGGAAAATAGTGTCTTACCTGAAACCATCACCGGCATCCCCGGGTCCCGGCGAACTCCCCACCGTCTCCCGGAAAATACCGCATCTCATAACAAAAAAGAACCGTCCGCGCCGGAGAGAACTCCGCGGCGAACAGTTCAACAATAACACGAGACGGTCAAAGTTTCAATATCTTGTGTGAAAAAATCGAAAGATGTGTATATCTTGTGGATATTGTGGAGAAGATGTGTATAAGGGAAAACCGCCTCCTCCGCGCCGTAAACAGACGTTTCAATCAACTCCTCTCAGCTGTGTGCAGGGCACATAGAGCCGGGCCGTCTCCGCAAAGCGGGAAAGCGCCTCCCGCGAGGGAGCCCCGAAGCCGTCGAAGGGCACGGTGCCGCGGTCCGTAAAGCACTGGATAAAGTAGCGCCTCGCCCCGCGGATCAGCTTTCCGATCTCATGAAAATCGCTCTCCTCATGCAGCTCCCGGACCGCCGTGGTCCGGAATTCGTAATCGGTCTTCCCTTCCATGAGAAGTCCGATGCTCTCCTTCACAGGCCCCAGATCGACCTCCCGCATGCCGCAGGTCTGTGCGTACCGGGCCGGGCTGTTCTTTATATCCATCGCGACATAGTCAGCGAGCCCCTCCGAGAGGATCGCTTTCAGCATATCCGGGTGCGCGCCGTTCGTGTCCAGCTTCACGGAAAAGCCCAGCTCCCGCACCCTGCGCAGAAGCTCCGGGAGATCCCTCTGAAGACAGGGTTCTCCGCCTGTGACCGCAACTCCGTCCAGAAGCCCCTGCCGCTTCTTAAGAAATGCCAGCAGGTCCTCCGTCTCCATCACGGCGGGCGCCCTGCCCTCCGCCAGCTCGTAGTTGTGGCAGAAGGGACATCTCCAGTCGCAGCCGCCCGTAAATACCGTGCAGGCGACTTTCCCGGGGAAGTCCAGGAGCGTCATTTTCTGCAGTCCGTATATCTTCATGGCCGTTCTCCTTCCGCGAAGAAACATCCGCATGCAGGTATGCACACATTTTCAGGCCTCACCGCACAAAAAACGGAAATTCCGTCTTAAAAAACGGAATTTCCGGTCAGTCTCTGGCGAGGACGTGTGAGAATCGAACTCACCCAGGACGCTCTCACGCCCAACACTGGTTTTGAAGACCAGGAGGCACACCAGTTACCTTTCCGCCCCCGCATAAGCGGTGTACCCCGCCTCCGAAGGACACCGTCCTGTGGTCAGCTCCTCCGAAGACACGTCGAGATTATAGCATTTCAGAATCTTTTTCGTCAACGTCTCTTCCCATAGA
>CAYLHR010000169.1:0-2766 GCA_964383335.1 uncultured Lachnospiraceae bacterium | reverse complement strand
TATGGGAGAACCCCGCATCAGTCCGCCATGACGCGGGCTGCCAGATGCTCCCATGTAAGCGCACTCAGATCCGGACCGAAGCCGCTCTCCGGACCGAACATCTCCCGGATCGCGCAGGCCAGACGGCTCTCAAAGGCCGGAAGATCCTCCGGGACCGGCTCATCCGTCCCGGTAAAGCGGGGCGGCTCGACGAAGCGGATTCCGTGTCCGGGCGCATTTTCATCCGCGAACTCCCGGATGCCGGGAAGATCCGTGCAGATGACGGGAAGCCCGCACGCGCAGGCCTCGATCACGACGAGGGGCATGCCCTCGTAGAAGGAGGGGAGAATAAACCCGTCCGAGGCGCGGAAGAGCTCGGAGAGCTCGCCGTGTCCGAGCCGTCCAGGAAGGGACACCTCGTAGGGAAGCCCGTCAAGCAGGGCACCGACCTCCTGTTCGTCGCGGGGACTTCCGTAATCCCCGACGAGAATCAGGCGGAATGCGCGCGGCGAATAAGGCAGCTGCCGGAGCGCGGCGAGAAGACTGTAAATTCCCTTTTTCTCCGTGATTTTTCCCGTGAACACGAGCGTCTTCCGGGGAAAGAACCACCGGTCGCTGTAGCCGCTTCCGATCACCTCCGCCTTCCGGTCCGATCCGGCGAGGTGCAGCTCTCTGATCTTCTCCGCCTGCGGCGCGTGAAGCGCGAAAATGCGGTCGAGACCCCGGATTCCGCTGCTGATCTCATCCCGCCATTTTTCATTTTTCATGAACTGGCGGAGATCCGAGCCGTGACAGAAGCCGCAGATCCGGTGCTCCGGAAACCACTTTCTGACATGGGCGGTCAGCAGATACAGGTGGTGGCAGAGAATCAGATCCGGGCGGAATTCGGACACCGCCCTGTGCATGGCCTCGTAAAATGCGTCCAGAAAGAGCTTCTTCTGCTCCTCCGTGAGGTCGCTGTACCGCGTGCTCCTGTAGGGCATCTCGTCCGACATGCCGCAGACCGGAAAGGGCAGCGCCTCCGACTCGAAGTACACGGGGAAGGCCTGCACGCCGTCCGGAAGCTGCATCTCCTCGCCCGCCGCGATGCCCGCGACGACGGCCTGCTCGGCGCCCAGCTTTCCCATCGCCCGCATGAGCTCGGTCATGTAGACACCGCTTCCCGTAAACATGGGTTTCTGCGCCGTCACGCTCAGTATTCTCATCCGCGCGCCCTCATCTTTGCTTTTGAAGCCAGAAGCGCCGCCCCGACAGCCCCGGCGTAGCGGTCATCCGGCGACGTGGCCACATCGGTCTTCAGCTTGTCCGAGAGCACCTCCCTGAGGAAGCCGCACTCGCAGAGTCCGCCGGTCAGAATCACCATACTCTTTCCCGGATCGAGGCGGGAGACCTGGGATACCACCTTGTCCGCGATGGAATCCACGACGGCGAAGGCCAGATTCTCCTTCTTCTCCCCGCGTCCGACCAGGCTGATGATCTCCGATTCGGCGAAGACCGTGCACATGGAGCTGATCCGGGTTCCGCCGCCGGATCTGGCCAGCTCGCAGAGCTCGCCGGGGCGAAGGCCCAGCGTGCCCGCCATGACCTCGAGGAATCTCCCGGTTCCGGCGGAGCACTTGTCGTTCATGACAAAGTCCTTTACCATGCCGTCCTCAATCCGGATTACCTTCGTGTCCTGCCCGCCGATATCCACGACGGTCATATTGTCCGTCCCGTGCAGATAAACCGCCCCCTTCGCGTGGCAGGTGATCTCCGTCACGGTCTTGTCCGCGAAGGGGACGGAGACTCTCCCGTAGCCCGTCGCCACGACCGGTGCGCTCCCGGGAGCCGCACCCTGCTCCTCCATCACCTTCCGCAGCTCTTCGGCGGTATCCACACTGCTCCAGCCCGTCGGGCGGAGATGCCGGCAGGAAATACGGCCCTCCTCATCCAGTATGATCATTTTGGCGCATGTCGAGCCTATATCAATTCCGACACTGTACATTTTTCTCCTCCGGCACTCCGCCAAACGAAACCGCTTCAGCAGAAGCGGTTTCGTTTGGGATTGATCTGTCCCGCAAGCGGAACGATTGAATGATACTCCGCCCGGTTCGCCTCGATGCACGCTTTCGCCGCATCGATTTCCTCCGGTTCGACGAGCAGGCAGACACCGCAGCCCAGCTCGCCCTGAATGGAATGCGGAGTCGGCGCAATCCGGCTCCGTATTCCGCTTTTTGTCAGGAGATCTTTCAGAAAGAGCCCCTGTGTGTAGTTGTCAAACAGTATATAGTATCTGGTCTTTTCAGTCATCTTATCCAAGCATCTCGATGAAGGCCTCGATTCTCGTGCGCAGCTGCTCGGCATCCGTATCCGTGTAATCCGTCTCGATGCCGAGAACCGGGATACCGGCCTCCTTGAGAGCCTTCTCCACCGTGTAGCCCTCCGTGTCATAGAGGCAGCAGAACTTGAGATTCACATCGATCACGCCGTCCACCTTGTATTCCTTCGCGAGACGGAGGATATCCTCGACACGGCCCGGATTCGGCGTGAAGCAGGCGCAGTTGATGCCCATATAGCGCTCCGCGATCGCGCGGTACTGGTCCTCGAGGGTGGTCTTTGTCTCGTCGACGAGCTTCTCGAAGTAGCGGGTTCCCGTGCAGGTCTCCTCGCAGACGACCGCCGCGCCGGAGGTCTCGATGATGTGATGCAGCTTCCAGTTGGGGATCGCCATCGGCGTGCCGGATACGAGAATTCTCTTCGTTCCGGCCGGGAATACGGAGACGCCGTCCTTTACGCGCTGCTCAAGCT
>CAYLHR010000168.1:0-4718 GCA_964383335.1 uncultured Lachnospiraceae bacterium | reverse complement strand
TCTTCTCCTTGTCCCGCATGGTCTCCGTGAGCTCCAGATTCCGGACCGTCGACATGCCCAGCACCATATAGTTCTCGGTCCTGTAGGGCCTGATCTCCGTGATGTGGGTAAGATCGGTCTTCTGCGTCTCAAGGAGATAGAGAAGGAGGGAGCCCGCGGCGCTGATGCCGCAGGGAAATGCGTCAATTCCCAGCTCCTCCATACTTTCCGCGTGAAAGTGGGAAAGAAGGGCCTCCTCGCAGCGCGAATCGGAGAAGCTCCGGTCATCCAGAGTCTCGATGAGACAGCCCAGCCTGTCGTGAAGTCCGTCCAGGTCAAAGCCGGAGAGGCGGACGGCCTCGTTGATGATGAGCTCCGACGGGGACAGCTTCATGATCTCGTCGAGAAGCCGCCCCTTCCGGTCCGTCTCCGTGACGAGAAATTCTCCCGTGGACGCGTCGCAGGCCGCCAGGCCGAAGCGGTCCCCGGTACAGACCACGGCCGTCAGAAAGTTGTTCTTTCCCTCGTCCTCCCCCGTTCCATCATAAAAGGTGCCGGGGGTCACCACCCTCGTCACCTCGCGCTTCACAAGTCCCTTCGCGAATTTCGGATCCTCCACCTGATCGAGGAGGGCGACCTTCCTGCCGTTCTTTACCAGCCGGCCTATGTAGGCGTCCACCGCGTGGTGGGGCACCCCGCACATGGGCGCGCGCTCGGGCAGGCCGCAGTCCTTTCCCGTAAGGGTGAGATCCAGTTCCTTTGACGCCGTGAGGGCGTCATCGAAAAACATTTCGAAGAAGTCGCCCACGCGGCACATAAGAATGCAGTCCTTATATTCCTCCTTCACGCGGAGGTATTCCTGCATCATCGGTGATAAAGCCATTGATTGTCCTCTGTTATTGCCGGATAAGCCGGTTTCCGATCTGCCTCAAACCTGTTCGCCGAAATAGTAGAACCCCCTGCACTCCGTGAGCCTTACGGGGACGATCTGTCCGATGAGGGAGGGGTCTCCTTTCAGATGAACCGTGAGATTCTGGGAAATGCGGCCGGTCACAAGGCCCGGTTCCCGGTTCTCCTCCTCGACGAGCACGTCCATGGTCTGTCCCAGAAAGCGGGACGAGCGCGCCTCCCCCGTCTCTTTGACAGCGGCGAGCAGGCGCTCGAAGCGCTCATGCGCGACGTCCTCCGGGACCTGATTCTCCATCTCCGCGGCCGGCGTACCGGTCCGCTTCGAGTAGAGGAAAGTGAACGCGCTGTCGAAGCCGCAGGCCGGCACGAGGGAAAGCGTATCCTGAAAATCCTCCTCGGTCTCGCCCGGGAACCCGACGATGATGTCCGTCGTAAGTGAGATGTCGGGAACGGCTGTCCGGATTCTGTCCACGAGCTCAAGATAGTGCTCCCGCGTGTACCGCCGGTTCATGGCGGAAAGAATGCGGGTGCTGCCCGACTGGACGGGCAGGTGCAGATGGCGGCAGACCTTCGGCTCCTCCGCCATGACGCGGATCAGATCCCCGCTCAGGTCCTTGGGGTGCGACGTCATGAAGCGCACCCGCTCGATCCCGTCCGTGCGGGCCGCCTCGCGGAGGAGAGAGGCGAAGCTGACCGGCGGGTCGAAGGTTTTGCCGTAGGAGTTGACGTTCTGCCCCAGCAGCATGATCTCCTTCACGCCGTCCGCCGCCAGCGCCCTGATCTCGGAGAGAATCTCCGCCTTATCCCGGGACCGCTCCCGCCCCC
The DNA here is from genome assembly GCA_964383335.1 of uncultured Lachnospiraceae bacterium. Taxonomy (GTDB): domain Bacteria; phylum Bacillota; class Clostridia; order Lachnospirales; family Lachnospiraceae; genus Chordicoccus. The sequence goes on along the minus strand of CAYLHR010000168.1, from coordinate 3,005 downwards.
GCACGTAGGGGACGATGCAGTAGCTGCAGAAATTGTTGCAGCCGAAGGTGATATTCACCCCGGCCTTAAACGGATACTTCCTCACGGAGGGCAGATGCTCGACGATCTCGTCCGTCCCGCTCCAGAGATCGATGACCCGCTTCTTCTCCGTGAGCACCCGGTCCAGCAGCTGGGGAAAGGTAAAGAGATTGTGCGTGCCGAAGATGAGGTTCACGGCGGGATAGCTCCTCCGGATCTTCGCCACCACGTGCTCCTCCTGCATCATGCAGCCGCAGAGTCCCACGATGAGGTCGGGGTTCTTCTTCTTGAGGCTGGTCACGTATCCCAGTCTCCCGTACACGTGCTGGTCCGCATTTTCGCGGACCGTGCAGGTGTTGTAGAGGATAAAATCCGCCTCCTCCTCGCTCTCGCAAAGGAGGAAGCCCGCCGCAGCCAGAATGCCCCGCAGCTTCTCCGAGTCCTTGGCGTTCATCTGGCAGCCGAAGGTCACGACGCAGGCGCGGAGCTTGGCCCCTCTCTCCCGCTCTATGGCGCGCAGCTTCTCCGCCGCGCTCTCAATGTACTGTGACTGTATGATCTCCTGGTTTTCCATTTACTCCCTGACCTGTCCGGATCCGTAGATGATAAATTTGCTGCTTGTGAGCGCCTGAAGCCCCATCGGGCCCCTGGCGTGCATCTTCTGGGTGCTGATCCCGATCTCCGCCCCGAAGCCGAACTCGAAGCCGTCCGTGAAGCGGGTCGAGGCGTTCACATACACCGCCGCCGCGTCGACGTCCCGGAGGAACTGCTGCGCGTGGCTGTAGTCATTTGTCACGATGCACTCGGAGTGGCCTGTCCCGCACCGGTTGATGTGCGCGACCGCCTCCTCGAGACTGCCGACCGTCCTGATGGACAGGATGTAGTCCAGATACTCGGTCTTCCAGTCCTCCTCCGTCGCGGGGACAGAGTCCGAAAGCCAGCGGGCGGCGTCCTCGTCCGCCCGGAGCTCCACGTGCTTCTCCCTCAGCCTCTCCTCCAGACGGGGAAGCAGGGCCGCCTCGATATTTTTGTGGACAACGAGGGATTCACACGCGTTGCAGACCCCGATTCTCTGGGTCTTCGCGTTGAAAATGATATTGACCGCCATGTCAATGTCCGCCGATTCATCCACATACACGTGGCAGTTGCCGGTCCCGGTCTCGATGACGGGGATGGTGCTCTCCTCGACGACGGTCCTGATGAGCCCGGCTCCCCCGCGCGGAATCATGAGGTCGACATAGTCCCGCATGTGCATGAAGGCGCGGGCCGTCTCGCGGGACGGATCGTCGATGAGCTGCAGCGCGTCCTTTGTGACGCCTGAGGCACCGACCGCCTCGCGGAGCACGCGGGCGATGGCGCGGTTTGAGCGGAGCGCGTCGCTTCCGCCCTTCAGAATCGCGGCATTGCCCGTCTTGAAGCAGAGCGCGAAGACGTCGGAGGTCACGTTGGGCCGCGCCTCGTAGATCACCCCGACGACGCCGAGGGGCACCGTCATGCGGCCGATGAGCAGGCCGTTCGGTCTCCGCTTCATCTCGCTGACGGACCCGATCGGATCCTCGAGCGCGGCGACGGCGCGAAGCCCCTCCGCCATGCCCTCGATGCGCTCAGCGGTAAGGCGGAGCCGGTCCATGAGACCCTCGGGGAGGCCCTTTTCTCTGCCCGCCGCCAGATCGGCCTCATTTTCCCTGATAATTTCATCCGAGGATGCGACGAGCGCGTCCGCGGCGGCGAGAAGTGCCCTGTTCTTTTCGGCGGTCGAAAGGCCCGCGCAGGACGCGGCGGCGGCCTTCGCCCGCTCTCCCAGTTCTCTAAGCGCCAGGCTGATCTCCATATCCATCCCTCTCTCTCCTTTATTCGCTGTGATTCCTTGTGATACCGAGTGATCCGAGAATCTCCTCCTGTTTTCCGGTCATCAGCCGCTCCTCCTCCGGACTCATGTGATCGTAGCCGATGAGATGGAGCATGCTGTGCGCGACCAGAAAGGCGAACTCCCTCTTTAGGGAATGGCCGTATTCCTCCGCCTGCGCCGCCATCCGGTCCGCCGATATCATAATATCGCCGAGGAGGAGCCTGCCGCTCTCCGGATGAAAGCATCCGGCCGGGTCGCTCTCCGCCTCCGAAAAGGCGCCCGGATGTTCATACCCGTACACGGGAAAGGACAGCACGTCCGTCGCGCGGTCAATCCCGCGCGTCTCCCGGTTGATCTCCCGGATCTCCGCGTCGTCCGTGAGCGTCAGATTTACCTCCGCCTCATAGGGACATTCCTCCGCTTCGAGCACCCGCGCGGCCACGGCCTCCGCGGTCTCCTTCACGGAAAAGGGAAGCGGGGACGGAAGGGCCGTCCCGGTGTACTCATTTTCAAATATCAGAGATATCATTTCTGCGCGCGCCTCGTTTCCTTCTTTTCGTATGACTCGTAAGCCTCCACGATCTTCTGCACGAGGGGATGCCGGACGACGTCCCGGCTCGTGAGCTCGGAAAAACCGATTCCGTCGATTCTCCGCAGCACGCGGAGCGCCACGTCGAGCCCGCTCTTCGTGCCGGCCGGAAGATCCTTCTGCGTGCGGTCGCCGGTCACCACCACCCTGGAGCCGAAGCCGATGCGGGTGAGGAACATCTTCATCTGCGACGGCGTCGTATTCTGCGCCTCGTCGAGGATGATAAAAGCGTTGTCCAGGGTCCGGCCTCGCATATATGCGAGAGGCGCCACCTCGATGAGTCCCTTCTCCGAGTTCTTCTGAAAATTCTCCGGCCCCATGATCTCATAGAGCGCGTCGTAGAGCGGTCTCAGATAGGGATCGATCTTGCTCTGCAGGTCCCCCGGCAGAATCCCCAGCTTCTCCCCGGCCTCGATCGCCGGTCTTGTGAGAATGATGCGGGAAACCTCATCCTGCCTGAAGGCCCGGATGGCCATGGCCATGGCCAGGTAGGTCTTTCCCGTTCCGGCGGGCCCGATCCCGAAGGTGATCATATTGTTCTCAATCGAG
>CAYLHR010000167.1:0-4788 GCA_964383335.1 uncultured Lachnospiraceae bacterium | reverse complement strand
GGCGTCCGGCAGGACGACGGTCCCGATATCGCGGCCGTCAATGACGACGGGCGTCGTCTTCGCGAGCGCCTGCTGCAGCTCCACGAGCTTGGCCCGCACCTCCGGGTTCACGGATGTCGCGCTGGCCATATTTCCCACCTCTTCCGTGCGGAGATACGGCGTGACATCCTCGCCGTTGAGGAGAACGTGCTGCGCGCCGTCCCGGTGGACGATCGTGATATCCGCCCGCCTGCAGGCCTCACCGATTGCCGCGCTGTCCGCGGGATCGACGCCCTCGCGGATCATGAAGAGGGCCATGGCCCGGTACATCGCGCCCGTATCCACATAGATGCTGCCGAGCTCCGCGGCCACGCGCTTCGCTATCGTGCTTTTTCCCGCGCCGGCGGGTCCGTCAATCGCTATATTCATTCCTTTTACCTCATCTTCTGTCAGTATATAAAATGCGGGCCTCGCGGTCACTTCTCCTGCCCGCACGGAAGTCCCGCCGCGCAGGCCGCCGCCGTGCACCAGGCGATCTGCAGGTTGTATCCTCCGGTAAATGCGTCCAGATCGAGGAGCTCCCCGATCACGGACACGTGCTGCCGCGACTTCACGCACATGGTTCCGGGCACGATGCCGCTTACCGCGACGCCGCCCTTTGTGACGACCGCCTCGTTATATCCGCGGAGCGCGGAGAGCGTGAGCGGGAAGCGCTTTGTCGCGCCGACGAGGGCAGCCCGCTCTGCCCGGGTGATCTCGTGCGCCTTCCGGTCCGGGTCGATCCCGGCTATGACGGGGATGACCGGCTGCATTTTTGCCGGATAGAGCTCATGCAGCAGGGTTTTCAGCGCCTTGTTCGGCGAGGCGGCGAAGAGCTTCACGAGCCGGGCGTCCAGCTCCTCCTCACTGACGGCGGGCTTTAAGTCGATGCGGCAGGTCAGATCCTTCTTCCCGACCGAGGGGCCAAGCACCGCGCTTAAGGAGAGGACGAGGGGGCCCGTGATCCCGAAATGCGTGAACATCATCTCGCCGAACTCGCGGAAGAGGACCTTCTTTCCGGCGCGCACGGAGAGCTCCACATTTTTAAGAGAGAGTCCCTGCATCTCTCTGATATATTCTTCGGGGCAGCTGATGGGGACGAGGGACGGGTAAAGCGGCGTCACCTTAAGTCCCAGCTCCCTCGCGAAGCGGTAGCCGTCTCCGGTGGAGCCGGTGGACGGGTAGGAAATGCCCCCCGTAGCGAGGACGACGTGATCCGCCGGAAGCTCCGATTCAGCCCCGCCGGACAGGATCCGGACGCCGGTGACGTCCCCCTGCTCATCCGTGAGGAGCCCGGTCACCTTCGTGTTGAGAAGAACGCGCACCTTTTTTTTCTTCAGCTGCGCTTTCAGCGTATCGAGGACATCGGCCGACCTGTCGGACGCCGGAAATGCGCGCCGCCCTCTCTCCACCTTGGTCCTTAGCCCCCAGCTTTCGAGGCGCGCGATCATGTCCTGCGGCGTGAAGGCGGCGGAGGCGCTGTAGAGAAAGCGCGGATTGGAGATCACGTGCGCGAGGAACTCCTCCTGCGTGCAGTCATTGGTGAAATTGCAGCGGCCCTGTCCGGTGATATACAGTTTTTTGCCCAGCTTTTCGTTCTGCTCGATGAGCGTGACGCGGCAGCCCCGCTCCGCGGAGAGAATGGCGCAGAGCATGCCCGAGGCGCCGCCGCCCGCAATGGCGATGTTCATGGAATCGCGTTTCACCTCCGGAATCATCATATCTGATTTCAGTTCTTAAATGAGTGGACCGGGGCGGGGATCCTGCCCGTGCGGTTCACGAAATCCGCGCAGCCGAAGGGATTGACCGGCATGACGGGCGCGTGGCCCAGCAGGCCGCCGAACTCCACGGAGTCGCCGACGGTTTTGCCGGGATCAGGCGAACCGCGGTGGTCTTCTGATTGATCATGCCGAGGGCCATCTCGTCCGCGATGATGCCGGAGATGGTCTCCGCGGAGGTGTCCCCGGGGATCGCGATCATGTCAAGGCCCACGGAACAGACGCAGGTCATGGCCTCCAGCTTCTCGAGCGTGAGGGCGCCGGCCTCCACGGCCTCGATCATGCCCTGGTCCTCACTTACGGGAATAAAGGCGCCGGACAGGCCGCCGACGTAGGAGGAGGCCATAAGGCCGCCCTTTTTCACCTGGTCATTCAAGAGGGCGAGCGCCGCCGTCGTGCCGGGCGCGCCGGGCTGCTCGAGCCCGATGGCCTTCAGAATATCGGCCACGGAATCCCCCACGGCCGGAGTCGGCGCAAGCGACAGGTCGCAGATGCCGAAGGGATAACCCAGCCTTTTCGAGGCCTCCTGCGCCACCAGCTGTCCCACGCGTGTGATCTTGAAGGCGGTGCGCTTGATTGTCTCGCAGAGCACCTCGAAATCCGCGCCCCGGCAGTCCTCAAGCGCCGTCAGCACAACTCCGGGGCCCGAGACGCCGACGTGAAGGACGGTATCCGGCTCCGTCACCCCGTGGAAGGCGCCGGCCATAAAGGGATTGTCGTCCGGGGCGTTGCAGAAGACGACCAGCTTCGCGCAGCCAAGGCCGTCCCGGTCCCCGGTTCTCTCCGCTGTTTCGCGGATGACCTGTCCCATGAGGCGGACGGCGTCCATGTTGATCCCCTGTTTGGTGGATCCCAGATTCACCGAGCTGCACACGCGGTCCGTGACGGAGAGCGCCTCCGTAATCGACCGGAGCAGCATCTCATCGGCGGGGGTCATGCCCTTCGAGACGAGGGCGCTGAAGCCCCCGATGAAATTGACGCCGACCTCCTTCGCGCAGTCGTCCAGCGTGCGCGCGATGCAGACGAAATCCTCCGGGCAGGACACGGCCGCTCCTCCCACGAGCGCGATGGGCGTGACGGAGATTCTCTTGTTGACGATCGGGATGCCGTACTCCTCGGCGATCCTGTTCCCCGTCGATACGAGATCCTTCGCGCGGCTGAGAATCTTCTCCCGGATCTTCCGGTTCAGTTCCCGGAGATCCGGATCCGCACAGTCGAGCAGGCTGATGCCCATCGTAATCGTCCGGACATCGAAATTCTCCTTCTCGATCATGCGGTTTGTCTCAATAACTTCCTGCAGATTAATCATAAATCAGAACCCTTATCTCATGGCAAAGCGGACATGCATGTGCCTGTCCGCGGGTCATATGCGGTGCATTTTTTCAAAGATCTCTTCGCGCTGCACGTTGATCACGACGCCGATCTCCTCCCCGATCTGCTTCATCTCGTGCCGGATCTCGGAAAATTTCTTGGGCGAGCTGCTGAGGTCCACGACCATCATCATATTGAAATAGCCGCCCGTGATCGTCTGCGAGATGTCCTCGATGTTGCACATGTTGCCGGAGAGATAGGAGCACACCTTCGCGATGATTCCCACTGCGTCTTTTCCCACAACCGTAATGATTGTCTTCTGCATAACCGTAAACCTCTCTGTACTTTCTCCTAGAATACAACCGCCGCCTCAGGGTGGTCCCTGTGGGCAATGGATATCTGAAAATCGCCGGACTGCCAGGGATTGTCTCCCATCGTCACTTCCCCGCACACGGTCTCGTAGGCGAGCTCCTCGTAATTGTTCTCCTTGCTGAGGTGGCCGAGGAAAATGCGCCGGATCCCGTCGTGCAGCACCTCGCCGAGCAGCCGCCCGGCGGTCTCGTTGGAGAGATGTCCCTTCTCTCCCAGGATTCTCCGTTTCAGGTAGTAGGGATAGCGTCCGGCCTGCAGCATGCGGACGTCGTGATTGGACTCAAGAAGCAGCACATCCAGCCCCTTCAGATGATCAATCGTGTAATCATCGTAGCAGCCCATGTCCGTGGCGACCGCGCACTGCTTTCCGTTGTGCGCGAGCCGGTAGCCGACCGGGTCTGCCGCGTCGTGCGAGATGCGGAAGGGCTCCACCGTGAGGTCGCCCAGATGAAAGGGCTCGTCCGCCCGGACCGCCTGCATGAGATCCGGCGGGATCTTGCCCACGGAGGCATTTTCCCGGATCGCGCTGATCGTTCCCTCGGTCGCGTAGACCGGAATGCCGTATCTGCGGGCCAGGACGCCCAGCCCCTTGATGTGGTCCGCGTGCTCATGCGTGATGAGGATCCCGTCGATATCCGACGTCGTCATATCGATGGACCGGAGCCCTTCCTCGATCCGCTTTCCCGATATGCCGGCGTCAATAAGAACGGAAGTCGCGGAGCTGCCCGCAAAGATGCAGTTCCCGCTGCTTCCGCTCGCTATGCTGCAGAATTTCATGTGAATATTCCCCTTTTTGCCCTTAAGATGATGATCTTTCAGGACAGCATTTCCCTTATTCTTGTGTCGATCTGACGCTCCGTACTCTCAAATGAGCCGCTGTTGTCAATCACCGCCGCACACCGCGCGCGGAAGGCCTCATCGGAGAGCTGCGCCTTCATGATGCCCCGGATCCGCTCCTCCGGATACCCCCGGGATGCCTTAAGACGCCCAGATCTTGTGGCTGCATCCGCATAAATATACCATACTTCGTCGCAGATTGCATCATAATGATCATCAAAAAGCAGGGCGGATTCGATGACCATAAGCGGCACATCCCTCTCCCTTGCCCCGCGCACCATGTTAAGGGAGGTCTCCCTGACCGCGGGATGGATGAGGGCATTAAGCCCCTCCCGCAGCGCCCCGTCTGAAAAAATCATGGCGGCGATCCGCTTCCGGTCAAGCGTGCCGTCCGGAAGGACAATCTCCTCCCCGAGAAGCCGGACCGCGTCATGGTAACAGGCGCCGTCCGGATCGAGCAGAGTCCGCCCCA
>CAYLHR010000166.1:0-4795 GCA_964383335.1 uncultured Lachnospiraceae bacterium | reverse complement strand
CTGCCAGGTGCGGAAGAGGCGGGTGAGCTCCGCGTAATCCGGGAGCATGAGCGCCCACTTGTCGCCGCCCCTGTAGTCGACCTTCAGATGGTGGAAGCTGAATGCCATCTTCAGCTCCCGCTCCTTCGGATTCGTGTAGCGGATGCAGTTTTCGAGGGAGGTGGAGGACATTTCGCCCACCGTCAGCATGTCCGTGATGCCGGCCTCCCGCACGAGCTCCTTCAGGTATTCGTGTACGTGCGGGCCGTCCGTGTAGAACCGCCTGCCGTCTCCCTCCGCGTCGTCGGAAAATACGGCCGGTTTCGAAATGAGATTCACCACGTCAAACCGGAAGCCGCCGACGCCCTTGTCCTTCCAGAAGCGGAGCACTTTTACCAGCTCCGCGCGCACCTTCGGATTCTCCCAGTTGAGATCCGCCTGCGTCCGGTCGAAGAGATGCAGATAATATTTTCCGAGAGAGGGGACATATTCCCAGGCGTTTCCGCCGAACTTGGACACCCAGTTGGTCGGCTCGTGACCGTCGACGGGATCCCGGAAAATATAATAATCTATGTACTCCGGATCCCCCGTCAGGGCCTTCTGAAACCACTCGTGATCCGTGGAGGTATGGTTGAAGACCATGTCGAACATGAGCTTAAGGCCGAGCCGGTCCGCCTCCTTCAGCATGTTTTCCGCGTCCTCCATGGTGCCGAACACGGGATCGACGCTGTAATAATCGGCGATATCGTATCCGTTGTCACGCATGGGTGAGCGGTAGAAGGGTGTAATCCACACATAATCCGCGCCCAGCTCCCTGATGTAGGGAAGCTTTTCGGTGATTCCCGCAAGATCGCCGATTCCGTCGCCGTTGCCGTCGCGGAAGGATCTCACGTAGATCTGATAGACGGTGCTGTTTCTGAAATCACTCATTGATGCTCCTTTCCCTTCCTGATCCCGCCGCAGGGACTGCGCATTCCCGGCTGAGACATAAGAATTAAGAATTAAGAATTAAGAATTCCCGATGAAGGCCGTGAATCTCCGGAAGTGTCATTGAAGTCAGATATCCGGGCAGCGTCCTGCAGATATACAGGCGCTGCGCGCACGGAAGCGCGAGGTCACGGAGGCGCTCACGGCGTCCTGCAGAAATACAGGCGCTGCCGCACGCGGACGCGCGGTGCGGCAGCAGTTTTCATCAGCGGATTTCCGCGACAGTCTCATTTCCGGCTGTCACTTCGATTCCGGACTTAAAGCTGATATTTTCAAAACCGGCCGGCTCCGTGATGACCATCATCGTCGTGAGCGGATGCCCGGCGGCGCGGATCTTTTCGGGGTCGAAGGTGATGAGCTTATCGCCCTTTTTGACGGACTGGCCCATTTTTACGTGGCAGGTGAATCCGTCTCCCTCCATGGCGACCGTGTCGAGACCGATGTGCAGAAGCACGTCGACGCCATTGGGAAGGGTGAGGCCGACCGCGTGGTTGCTGTCATCCATGGTGACGGAGACCGCGGCATCCGCGGGAGCGACGAGAACGCTGTCCGTCGGCTCGATGGCAATTCCGTCTCCCAGGGCCTTCGACGCGAAGACCTGATCCGGAACGTCTTCGAGGCTGATGGTCTTTCCGCTTAAAAATGCGGCCAGATCAACGGGCTTTCCGGCATTTTCCGCGGCAGCGGCAGCAGCGGCTGCCTGTGCCTGTTCTTCAGCGGCAGCTTCCGCCGCGTCCTCAAGCGCCTCCTTCTCGGCGGCGACATCGATTTCCTGTCTCTTGCCGACAATGTAGGTCAGGATGAAGGGAACGCAGATGGCGATCAGCATGCAGACCGCGTAGGGAAGCCAGCTCTGGGCCTGCATGGACAGGATTCCCGGGATTCCGCCGACGCCGATGGCGTTGGCCGTGCACTTCATGAGCACGGAGAGGCAGCCCGCGATGGCCGATCCGATCATGCCGCAGAGGAAGGGGAAATTATACTTCATGTTGACGCCGAAGATCGCCGGCTCCGTGACGCCGAGATAGCAGGACAGGCAGGCCGGGATGTTGACTTCCTGTCTGGCCGCATTTTTCCGCTGCAGGCGGGCCATGGCGAGAACGGCAGAGCCCTGCGCGATATTCGAGAGGGCGATCATGGGCCAGAGCATCGTGCCGCCCGTGGCCTGGATGAGCTGCATGTCGATCGCGTTCGTCATGTGGTGGAGACCCGTGATGACGAGCGGCGCGTAGACGAAGCCGAATATGGCGCCGAAGAGAGCCTTGACCGGGCCCGTAATTCCCGCGAGAACGACCTTGGCGACGATGTCACCGAGGAACCAGCCGACGGGGCCGAGGATAAAATGCGCGGCCATGACGGCAAGGAGCAGGGAGCAGAAGGGGACAAGAATCATCTGCAGGACCTGCGGGACGATCTTTTTGAAGAATTTCTCCAGATAGACGAGGGCGAAGGCGGCGAGAATGGCCGGAATCACCTGCGCCTGATAGCCGATTTTATGCACCTGGGCGAAACCGAAATCCCAGGTGTAGGAGGCCCAGGTCTCCTCCGTGGCGCTCGCGACCGCGTAGGCGTTAAGGAGCTGTCCGGAGACGAGCGTGAGGCCGAGGATGATGCCGAGAATCTCGGTCGTTCCCTTTTTACGCGTCACGGACCAGCAGATGCCGACCGGCAGCATGTGGAAGATGGCCTCGCCGAGCAGCCACAGGAAATTGTCGACGGTCGCCCAGAACGGAAACACGTCGCAGATGGTCTTGGTCCCGTTCTCGAGAATGTACATGGAATCGATAACGTTGCGGAAACCGAGAATGAGACCGCCCGTGATGATGGCCGGAATCAGGGGAGCGAAGATCTCCGCGAGATCGCTCATCAGCCTCTGCAGGAAATTCTGATTCTGCTTGGCGGACGCCTTAACCTCCGCCTTTGAGACGCCGGATATGCCGGAGACGGCGACGAAGTCGTCGTAGAAATCGGCGACCTGGTTGCCGATGATGACCTGGAACTGGCCCGCCTGCGTGAAGGTTCCCTTTGCGGACGGCAGCTTTTCGATCTTCTTGATGTCCGCGATGGACGGATCATTTAGAACAAAACGCATTCTCGTCACGCAGTGTGTAATTGCCGCGATGTTGCTTTTGCCGCCGACGTACTCGAGCAGCTTCTCAGCATCTTCTCTGAACTTACCCATAATCTCCTCCTCATGACAGGGTGTGCGCAAACACACTTGTTCAAACAAATTGCCATGCATAGAGCATAACTTGTTCAAACAAATTTGTCAAGAGGATGTTTAAACAAATCGTCGGGAAATTCAGTCTCTGACCCGGCGCGCCTGCGTGTTGAAGGTGAAGCGGTCCGGCCTGTGCCGGGACTGGGTGTGCTCAAACATGACGCCGTCCGCGTTGTAGGTGTCGGAGGTGACGACGGCGAGACAGTTGTAATCCTTGATATCGAGGTAGATCTCGTCGACCTCCGTCACCTTCTCGACCGTCAGGCGGCGCTTGGTGGTGACGATGGTCTCGCCCAGCTCATTTTCCAGATATTCGTACACGGATTCCGCCGCGATCTCCGGCGTCAGCTCCGGCATGAGCCGCTTGAGGAACCAGTTGTGGTCCAGAATCACGGCCTGCCCGTCAAAATAGCGGACGCGCATGAGATAAAAGACCTCCTCGCCCGGAGGAAAACCGATGCGCCTCGCCAGGATGTCGTCGACGATGCACTCCGAAAAACGGATCACGTCCGTGCGGTAGGACATGTGGAGGCGCTTCGCCGCCTCCTTCAGGCTCTCGATCTGGCCGATGTCGAAGGCTGCGCTCTCCGAGGGCTGATAGATCACAATCACGCCCTTGCCGTGGATGCTCTGGACGTAGCCGCTCTCCGCCAGCTCCGCGATCGCGCGCCGGACCGTGTTGCGGGAGCAGTCGTACATCCCGATCAGCGTGTATTCCGGAGGAAGAGCGGTCTGAGGCGGGTATTCCCCCGCCTCGATGTGCTGTTTCAGGTTCTGATAGATCTTTTTGTATTTCTGTCCGGGCATGGATGTGTTCCTCGTGCGGGCCGGAGTCGTTCTTTCCGGCTCTTGTCAGTCAGTGAGTCAAAGGGGACGGTTCTTTTTGACTCATCCGTAATAGGTCCATTTCAGCGGCTTCAGAGTCTTGCAGGAGCCGGATTTGATGCCCTTTATGCGGGACCTGAATCCGGACCGGGAAATGGCCCTGTCGCTTCCGCTGTAATAGTACCAGGGGCCGTTCTCCCAGTGTCCGCCGGCAATGGCCTGACGCGCGCGGGAAGCGGCGCGCTTATATTTGCGGCCGGACATTTTGAAATAGACATACTGTTCGCCGCCGTGCCCGCGTCCCCGTAAGATCAGTGATTTTGACTTTTTATAGACGTAGATCTTATCCAGTCCGTAGATCCGGGTGCCGAGCGCCTTTTTCGCTTTTCCGCTCCGGAATGTATAAACCGCCTGCAAAGAAGGGCCGCCGGTTTTCGGATCATACTGCACGAACATCTCATATACTCCGTCTCCCGTCAGGTCGCAGAGCTTATAGGAGAGGCCGGTGCTTTTCTTCAGGAGTTTTTTCCGGATCTTTTTGTAGGCCTTCTTTGCGGCCCTGTTTTTCGAGGCGGCGGCCGCGGCCTCGACCTTCCGGAGGAGCGGCGAGGACACCGGAACCGACGCAAGAAGCGACGCGGCGAGAAGAAGAATGAGCAGCTTTTTCACGGATTTCAACATATCGGATACCTCCTTTGCACGCAGGTAAAAGATGTCTTTGTGCTATCATAGCATAAAAATGAGTCGGCGGGGACGGTTCTTTCTGACTCGTTGCGTCCGGGA
>CAYLHR010000165.1:0-4800 GCA_964383335.1 uncultured Lachnospiraceae bacterium | reverse complement strand
TGTTTCCGGCTCATTTTTCGGAACACGAAAAATTCGCTTCGGAAACATGCCTTACCAAGAAAAAGCCGGCGGCTGCCGGCTCACTTGAAAATGACCAATTTGCTTGCGACATAATTCAGAATAATCACCAGAATATTGGAGCAGATCTTGACGACCAGATCATGGAAGGAGAGCATGTCGGCGAAGACAAACATAATCGCCAGATCCAGAAGACCGGTCCCGACCCTGCACAGAACAAAGGAGAGAAGCTCTCTTCCGATTTCTCCCGCGCCGGACGCGGAGCTGGAGAACACCCATTTCCGGTTGGTCAAATAGGCGAAGAGCACTGCCGCGGCCCAGGCCGCAGCAGTGGAGAGTGTGATATTGACCCCGAGGAGGTGCGCCAGCAGATAATATACTAAAAAATTGACGACCGTCGTCAGGACCCCGAAAATGCCGTACAGCAGCAAAGAACGGTATTTTTTGAGAAATGCAATAAAATAGTCAGCGATCACGTTCATCCTGTCCCGCATCTCCTCCGGTGAATTCTGTATTTATCAGTCGGGCTCATTTCACACAAACAGATCAACAAAACTGAAGGTGCGGCAGTCGACGAGCCCGCGGTTTGTGAGACGCAGCTCGGGAAGACAGGCCAGCGGAATGAGAGCCATGGTCATGTAGGGGGAATTGATCACGCAGCCCATTTCCTTCCAGGCCTCGCTGAGACCTGCGATCTTCTCCGCCATCTCCTCCACCGGGAGGTCGCTCATGAGACCGGCGATCGGCAGGGGGACGAGCGCGAGCACCTTGCCGTCCGCGACCGCGCACATGCCGCCCCCGCACTCGATGAGGGTGTTGGCCGCCAGAGCCATGTCCGCGTCATTTGTGCCCGCGACCAGAAGATTGTGGGCGTCGTGCGCCACCGTCTGTGCCATGGCGCCCTTCTTAAAGCCGAAGCCCTTCACGAAGCCGCATCCCCTCGTTCCCGTCGCGTGATGGCGCTCGAAGACGAACATCTTGAGGACATCCTGCTCCGGATCCGCTTCCACGGCCCCGTCAGAGACCCTGAGATCCATGATCCGCTCATAATTTCCGACGTGATTCGGGATAATCTCCATCACGCGCGTCTTCACGCTGCCGGCTTCCTTTGCGCTCTCCGGCGCCTCAATCCGGAAGCTGCCGGCCGTGATGGTTTCGCCCACGTGCATGGTGTCGCAGACGAAATCCGGGAAAGCGGCCTTTCCGATCTCCACGGTCAGCTTCCCGTCCTCCGCGACCACATCGCCGTCGATGATCGTGCGCGTGATGCGGATATCATTGAGGTCGTCAAAGAACACGATGTCCGCGCATTTTCCGGGCGCGATGCTTCCCATCTCGTGATCCATCCGGAAGCAGGTCGCCGGGTTGATCGTCACATACTGAATCGCCTTGATCGGATCCAGCCCCTCCTTTACGGCGCAGCGCACGATGTGATCGAGATGTCCGTCAACGACCAGCGTGTCCGGATGTGTATCATCCGAAATGAGACACGCATAGCGGTCATCAATATGATTATCCAAAATGGCCCGGATAATGACGGGCATATCGTGCCAGGCGCTGCCGTAGCGCATCAGGGCGTACATGCCGCGGCGCATTTTCTCGAGCACGTCCTCCGCCCTCGTCGACTCGTGACAGCAGCGGACGCCCGACGCGATGTAGGCGTTGAGTCCGGGGCCGGTCTCCGGAACAGAGTAGTGGCCCGTAATAATATTGTCGGACTTCAGCGTCTCCGCCAGCTCCCCGTGGATGTGCTCATTGGCGTTCAGCACATTGGGAAAACTCATCATCTCTCCGAGTCCCATGATCCCGTCCCAGGTCATCATCTCCCGGATCTCCTCCGGGCCGACGAAGGAACCGGTGTCCTCAAAGCCCGCGACCGCGGGGACGCAGGACGGCGCATTGGACATGGCCTTAAGAGGCGCCCGCTTCGCGTCCTCGATCATCACCTTCACGCCCTCAAGCCCGCAGACGTTGCAGATTTCGTGAGGATCCATAAAAATGCCCGTCGTCCCGTGCGGAACGACCGCTCTCGCGTATTCCCCCACGCTGATCATGGCCGACTCGACATGGATATGCGCGTCCATGAAGCCCGGCGCGATATACTGGCCGTCCGCGTCGATCACCTTTGTGTGTTCCCCGATGCAGTGCGCCGCGTCGCCGACGAGCGCGATCCTCCCTTCCGCGACCGCCACGTCGATCCCCTCCTGGATCTCCGCGGTGCAGACATTGACGAGCCTGGCGTTCCGGATGACCAGGTCGGCCTTCCGGGCGCCCGTGGCGACCATCGCCATGGTTCTGGTTACTTCATAGAGCGGCTTTTTACAGAACTTGTTCAGCATTTGTGCATCTCCTTTGCCTGAATCCCTGAAACGGACAATGAGTAATTCTGATTCATTTATCATAAAGGATTTTCGCGGCACAGACAAGCAAAGCAGGCAGCAAAGTGGCGCCCGGATTTTCGTTTGCCCTTTGCCGGAACATGCTTTATAATACCTGCTGATTCTCTCATGCCTGCAGCCTGAGCAAATGCCGCAGCCAGCATGAATTCCGGGTATTTGAGTATGAATCTGACTATTTAGTATGAATCCGGCTGTTGAGTATGAACCCGGCTGTTCAGCATGGATCCGGATATTTAAGGATGAACATGAAAGACACTACCATAGATAACAGAGCCTTCTTCCGGCGGCTCTTCACCATCGCATTTCCCATCGCGTTCCAGAGCCTCATGCTGGCCTCGGTGGCGGCAGCGGATGCGCTTATGCTGGGGCGCATTGCGCAGGAGGAAATGACGGCGGTCTCTCTCGCGACGCAGGTGCAGTTCGTGCAGAACATCTTTGTGATGGCCGTGACGGGCGCCGGCGCGATCCTCGGCGCGCAGTACTACGGAAAGGGCGACATGCGGACCATGCAGGAGCTCTTCCGCCTGATGCTGCGTTACGCCGGGGCACTTTCGCTGGCGTTTTTTGCCGCCTGCGAGATCGCGCCGGGGCTTCTCATGCACATTTTCACGCATGATCAGCAGCTCATCGGGATCGGAAGCACGTACCTGCGCATAGCGGGATGGTCCTATCTTCTGACCGGAATCTCCCAGTGCTTCCTGACCGTCATGAAGGTGACGGATCACGTCAGTGCCTGCGCGTGGATCAGCACCTCCGCGGTGGTCCTGAACATCGTCTTCAACTCCGTCTTTATCTTCGGACTTCTGGGCGCCCCGGCGCTTCAGTCGAGAGGCGCGGCCCTGGCGACGACCCTCGCGCGGGCGGCCGAGCTGCTGCTCTGCGTCGGCGTTTCGCGCGGGAGAGGCTATCTGATGCCCGGAATGGCTCATTTTTTAAAGAAAAATAAGCCCCTGACGGCGGATTTCCTGAAACAGTGCCTGCCGCTCATGGGAGGCTCTCTGCTCTGGGGCGTCGGCTTCACCTCGTACACGGCAATCATCGGGCACATGGGCGCGGACGCGGCGGCCGCCAACTCCGTCGCCGCGGTGGTGCGCGACCTCGTCTGCTGCGCCTGCAACGGAATCGGCAGCGCGGCGGGCATCCTTGTCGGAAACGAGCTGGGCGCCGGGAATCTCGACCGGGGAAAAGCGCTCGGAATCAAACTGAAAAATGTCTCCTGGGCGGTCGGCCTTCTCTCCACCGCGCTGGTCCTCGCGGTGACGCCCCTCATCGTCCGCATGGTGATTCTCACAGAGCGGGCCCACAGCTATCTGACCGGCATGATGGTGATCATGGCGGTGTACATGATCGGCCGGTCGGTCAACACCATCACCATCAACGGCGTACTGGACGGGGGCGGCGACACGCTTTTCGACATGTACAGCCTGGCGGTCTGCATGTGGGGAATCGCGATCCCGCTGGCTCTCCTCGGTGCGTTCGTCTTTCACTGGCCCGTGCTGGCCGTCTACTCCTGCACCTGCCTGGACGAGGTGGGCAAGATCCCGTGGGTGATGCTCCGCTTAAGAAAGTATAAGTGGGTGAGGGACCTCACGCGGTAAAGAGCGGGATTTTGCAGGATTTGCAGCTGTCCTTTTTGACAGAACAGCCAAAATGGACAGCCGCTTAAAAATAATTAAAAAAGTACTTGCATTTTATCGCCGCTGTGATTATAATAACTTTTGCGTCACAAAGCGCGGCGCACAATCTTATATCGAATGCGCCTCTAGCTCAGTTGGCTAGAGCACCTGACTCTTAATCAGGGTGTCCGGGGTTCGAGTCCCCGGAGGCGCACTCAAGGGTTTTAACTTTTTTCAAAAGTTAAAGCCTTTTTTTTGATTTTTACGTACTTTTTTCGACCAGTTACCAGTTGCTGTGTAAAAGTGTTTCGCGTTCAGGTGGTTACCTGGGGGGTTATCCGGTATGATTTCACTGTACTGCAGGGCTTTTTGCACTTTGGTGAGGTGTACCCTTAATAGTGGAGTTGATGGAGCTGGGTTTTTTGACGCCTCAAAGGGATCAGGCAGCTCGGCAGTACTGATATGGAGTCAGAAAGTGGATAGACTCATGGGGACGCTGGTAAATGTAAAAGTTCCAGACGTACTCATAGATGTCCCTGATAGCCTCAGCCCTGGTTTTGTACCTTGGCTTGAGCCACTCAGTTTTCATCTTGCCCCAGAAGCTTTCCATGGGAGCGTTATCCCAACAATTCCCCTTTCTGCTCATACTACAAACAAAACCATTTGTTCGCAACATTTCCTGATATTCATCACAGCAATACGTGGCTCCTCGGTCTGAGTGCAGCAGGCAGCCTTTTCCGACACAGCCCCTTGTAAGGGCATCTTCC
>CAYLHR010000164.1:0-4826 GCA_964383335.1 uncultured Lachnospiraceae bacterium | reverse complement strand
CTTGAACAGGAAGCCCCCACTTCTAAGCAAAGCGAAAGTGGTGGGAGTACGTCACCATACATTGTCCCCTCTGACTGTAATTCCTTACGTGTCCAGTCGAGGTCGGATATTGTATTATACTCTATTCCGTAAATCGGTTTCAGACTTGTACTGGAGAGTATAAACAGAGGATTGTCGATTGAGCTGGGTTTAATATATATGTATTCTTTTTTGTCAGACAAGCCGGTATTTATACAGGATCGCTCGTTTTGCGAAAACGCATTTTCATAGAACTCCTCATTCAGCCAGTCCCGCAATGAGCAAAACAACCAGTCATAACCAATTGTACCGATGTTAAAGGGCTGACAGTCCAGAATAGCTTTACTCATCAGCAGGATGTTCTGCCCGTCATCCGCCAGTATGATCCACTCTATCGGTTCCTGACCATTTGCAGGGTTATTGTCCTGTTCATAAGAGCCAAATACTACAATATCTCCTTTCTGCAGCCCGACAGTCGGATGTTTCTCCAGGATTAAATCAGCTTTCCTGTTGCTGCCTCCAATAAAACCAAGGGATCGGAACTGTTCATAAGCAAGTCTGTACTTTCCTTCATCCAGGTATCTGACCGCATTGTTGTACTCGTATATAATAAATGCGGTTAATAAGATAATCACAGTGACCAGCGAGACCTTGATTAATGGAATCCGATGTTTTGGGGCTGTTCTCGCTTCGCTTTCTCTTTGGTTAGCAGCATTTGAATCATTGCAGTTGATTTGAATCTCAATGGAAGCGGTCGGCGAGGTGAAGGTATTATCATAATCGGTGGGAGAGTGATTTACCGTGTAAGAACGACGTGTATGGTAAGATGTGCTATTGTAGTCACTACTGTCATTGTTGTCTTCATCGTCATCTCCAGCCCATGCATTTTCTACATACCGATTTCCCACATTGTCTTCTCGGGTATCATGCTGCAGTTTGTTAATAATATCAAACTGCATATATCTTTCCATCTCATCAAGTTTTTCATCCTTGTCGAAATCGAATTCCTTATCGAAATAGTCATTAACTTTCCCGTCAAGATAACCCATTCTGTACAGTACTCCTTTTTTCAAATTTGTACTCTGATCTCGGCTGATAGAAATCAGACTTCCACAAGTCAACTCGAAAAGAATAATAGTCTTTGATCTAATTATAATTCGCATGTCAAGTCAGGTACTGTACCTGTTTTTCGGATGGTCCGGGGAAGTCAGCAAAGAAGAACAGGTAAAGGATTTCCGGATTGCGGACAACGAGCTTGTGATAGAGGTGGAAGTACCACGCTATTACGGACGAAGAATCTGGTATTCCGATCTGGATGAGACCGGAACGGTTGCGCATATTGCCATCGAGTACAACTTCGGAAAAGCAAAAGAGGATACGGACGTTCTCACGGCACCGGTAAACACGGATGACAGCCGCGATATCTTTAACAGGGAAGGCATGCAGCGGTTGGAGGAAATTCAGATTGTTACCGGCAGCGGAAAACTTGTAAAAAGCCTTCAGGTGACAGATGAGATGAGAGAATAGCCGGTAATTCTTTTTTATAGAAATACTAAACAGAATGAACTGTTAAACCCGCTGAAGCCCATATAGAATCCGGGGCGTCAGCGGGTTTTTCTTTCAATCAGATGTTATCTGAGGTCATGTCCTCACAATCAGGAGAAAATGAAAGCTAAAAGAGAAGGAAGAAAGCCATTGTTTGTTACGTTTATTATGGTTGTAATTTAACCTGATAATCTGTTAATATACAGGAGACTTCTATAATCCACTGAGGTTGCAGGTGGACAGGAATGCGGATTACTCCATTATTATTGATGGAGAGCTTCCGCCTACAGACTAACTGGAGGATAAAAGAAAAAAGTATGATAGAAAAAGGATTAACAACAGCGGAAGCCCTCCGAAGAAGCGCCGATGGTAAAAATGTTCTGACCCAGGGTAAAAAGAAGAGTTTGTTCTCTATTGTCATAGGGCAGTTTGCGTCTCCGCTGCTGATCCTGCTGATCGTGGCCGCGGTGATCTCTGTTGCAACGGGTGAGATTGTTGACGGGATAATCATCGCTATAGTCGTAATTTCCAATGTGATTATAGGAACCGTCCAGGAGGTTACTGCGGAGAAATCCGTAGAAGCTCTTAAGCAAATTAATGCATCAACTGCAGTGGTAATAAGAGACAGCAAGGAACAGGAAATCCATGCTCAGGATCTGGTGGTTGGGGATTACGTTATCCTGGAGGCGGGACGAATTGTACCTGCCGATCTTACCCTGGTTCAAACCAGTTCGCTCAGGCTGAATGAATCCGCCCTGACGGGAGAGAGCCTGGCGGTTGAAAAAGATCACAGGCAGAGCAGTGACGAAAAGACGCCCCTTGGCGACCGCAAGGACAAAGCCTTTATGTCCACTCTGGTTGAATACGGCAGAGGGGAAGGGATCGTAGAGAAAATCGGTGACAGTACCGAAATCGGCAAGATCTCAGGTATGCTTAATAAAATAGGGAAGCAGGTGACTCCGCTCCAGAAGAACCTGAATAATATTTCCCTGGTCCTGGGCATTGCCGGAGTGGTTCTCTGCATTTTGATGTTTGTCTGTCAGATCTTTGTTTATGATACGGAGTTTATTGAAACCCTCATGATATCCATCGCCTTTGCAGTTGCGGTTATTCCTGAGGGTCTTGCCACAGTCGTCACCATAGTTCTGTCTGCAGGTATTAAAAAAATGAGCAGGCGAAACGCCATCGTTAAGCAGCTGCACGCGGTGGAAACGCTTGGTGCGGTTAACGTGATCTGCTCGGATAAGACGGGAACTCTTACCCAGAATAAAATGACCGTCGTAGAATGGTATCTGGACGGAAAAGAAACAGAGCCTGCAAACATACAAAAGGATAATCCGCTTTTCAAGAGATTGCTTGAAGGCTTTGTTCTATGCAACGATGCCAAATATTCTCCGGAGACCGGTGCGGAAATCGGAGACCCTACCGAGACTGCGTTTATCAAATATGCCAAGGACAACGATCTGGGCTACGATGACATCATGGCAAGAAGCGATCGCTTTGATGAGATTCCCTTTGATTCCGACAGGAAGATGATGACCACCCTGGGCCGAATAACAGAAGGCGGCGAAACCAGGAATGTCTCATATACCAAGGGCGCGGTGGACTCCATAATCGTAAGGTGCGATCGGATACTTGACGCGAGCGGCGTTAGAGATATAACGAATAACGACGTGGTCCTTGTAACTAAGGCTGCAGATAAGATGAGCTCCAATGCCCTCAGGGTTCTGGCCCTGGCATATCGCGAGGGCGATAACGCTCCGCAGGAAGAGGATATGATTTTTATCGGCCTGGCAGGAATGATAGATCCACCCAAGCCCGGCGTCAAGGAGACCATCGATGAATGCCACAGAGCAGGAATCGATGTTGTTATGATAACCGGCGATCACAAGATAACAGCCTTTGCCATAGCTAAGGAGCTGGACATAGCAACGGATATTTCTCAAAGCATTTCCGGCGCGGAAATCGACGAGATGGATCCCGCGGAATTCCGAAAGAACGTGCTTAACTATCGTGTGTTTGCCAGGGTATCTCCCGAGAACAAGGTTCAGATCGTTCAGGCGCTTCAGTCCCACAGCAAGATCTGCTCTATGACGGGCGATGGTGTAAACGATGCGCCTTCGCTGAAGGCAGCCGATATAGGTGTTGCTATGGGAATCGGCGGAACGGAAGTGGCAAAGGATGCCGCGGAGATGATTCTGGTGGATGACAATTTCATCACCATCAAGAATGCGGTAATGGAAGGCCGCAACCTGTTTAACAATATCAAAAAATCCGTGGTATACCTCCTGAGATCAAACTTCGGTGAAGTGGTGCTTATGGCATCCGCAGTATTTGCCGGATTTTCTTCACCTCTTTCCACGATACAGATCCTTTGGGTCAACCTGTTCACAGATACTGCACCGTCTTTGGCTTTGGGAGTAGATGTGGGTTCGGATGCTGTAATGAACGAAAAGCCAAGGAATGTTAAAACCGGAATTCTGAACAGGAGTGATTACCTGAACATTGTTATCCAGGGAACAATCAGCGGAGCCGTAACTCTGCTGGCATTTCTGCTTCCTGTAATATCCAGGTATGGTATGGAAAACATCCTGGGTAATCTGAGCAGTGACCCTGAACTTTTGAGACTGTGCAGAACTTACTGCTTTACTGCTCTTGCAATCAACGAACTCCTTATGGCTTATGTATGCAAGACCAGAGGCAGTTTGGCATTTGTATCAAAGGAATCATGGAACAATAAAGCCCTGAACATAATTACAGCTGTGGGGATCTTGCTCCAGATTGCGATTCTCTTTATTCCTCCTATGCGGAGTATGCTGAAGCTATCTGTCGTTACAATTGGTGATGCAGGTGTGATTTTTGTGATCGCATTAATCGGTGTAATGATCAATGCAGCAATAACCCTGGCCAAGGAACGCCTTGATATAAAGAGGGAGAGCAACATCTGAGGGGAACGCAGGGAGATGATCATTTTATCGGAAGGCTGGTATGAAACTGGCTTTTCCCGGTTGATTGCAGAATACATTCCCATAAAGGTTTTGAAGAATGCAGGATATGAAATAAAGGAACTGTTATGAGAATCATCATTTCCCCGGCCAAACAGATGCGGGTGGACACAGATTCATTTACCTGCTCAGAACTTCCGGTCTTCACAGATCGTGCAGAGATCCTGAAGAACTGGATCCGGTGCCTTTCCTACGAGGAGCAGTGTAATATCCAGGTATGGTATGGAAAACATCCTGGGTAATCTGAGCAGTGACCCT
>CAYLHR010000163.1:0-4833 GCA_964383335.1 uncultured Lachnospiraceae bacterium | reverse complement strand
GCCGCACGAGAATATCCAGTTCCTTCTGGTTCTGACCTGCATCCTGCGGGCGGTTGACCGGCACGCGGACCTTCTTCGTGAGTCCGCGGCGGACGTCGGCAACGACCTGCGCCTTGGCGGCAACGAGGCGCCGCCGGCCATCATCTCGGTCTTTCTGGGAGCGCAGCTCGAGGACGTGCTGGATCAGCTCATTTCCACCGGAAGAGCGGAGAACACGAAGTCCGAGGGCAAGCTCATGACCGGCGTGTCCTATCTTTCGGATATCAGCCGCGACGCGACCGACCGGAACCGGACGTCGCCCTTCGCGTTTACGGGAAACAAGTTCGAATTCCGCATGGTGGGGTCGAGAGATTCGATCGCGGCCCCCAACGTGGTCCTCAACACGATTGTGGCGGAGGCATTCCGCGAGGCATGCGACGAGCTGGAGGCGGCGGGGCCGGACCGGTTCGACGACACGGTGCACGATCTCATAAAGCGCTACGCCGCGGAGCACCGGAGAATCGTCTTTAACGGGAACGGGTACTCGGAGAGCTGGGTCACGGAGGCGAGAAGGAGAGGCCTTCCCAATCTCCCGTCCATGGTGGACGCCATCCCGGCCCTCACGGATGAAAAGGCCGTGAAGCTGTTCGAGTCATTCGGCGTGTTCTCAAGGAAAGAACTTGCGAGCCGGATGGAGGTGAAGTACGAGACCTATTCCAAGGATATTCACATCGAGGCGAAGACCATGCTGACCCTCTTCCTGAAGCAGCTGCAGCCCGCCATGATCAGGGGCGCGCAGCGCCTCGCGGAGTCAGCCCGGGCTGTGGAATCCGTCGGGGGAGATGCGTCCGTGCAGAAGCGCCTTCTCGGGCAGCTCACTGCCGGCCTTCTTGAGGCGGAGGCGGCGGCCGGCGCGCTCCGGGAGGCCATGCGGGACGCGGAGCGCTGCCATATGGGACGTGCGCAGGCGGTCCGCTTCAGGGACGAGGTCGTACCGGCCATGCAGGCTTTGAGAAAGCCCGTCGACGAGGCGGAGATGATTGTCGGTGAGGATCTGTGGCCGCTTCCTTCGTATGCGGATCTGATGTTTGAGGTGTAGACACCTGAGGCGTAAGCACCGATCCGGCTCATTTTATGCAATTTGTACTATAACTGGTCTTGATTTTGTGCTATATTTTACAGTAGAGTCAAAAAGTTGTACATTTTCATGAATGACGCGGAGGAGCCGGTATGCTTTCCAATCTGGTACTTCAGGATACAATAAACGGAATCAAGAATATCACAAAGTGTGAATTCGCGATCGTGGGTCTTGACGGCAAGGTGATTGCGTCGACGGATGAGAATACCGCGGTCAACAAGAATGATATTGTGAGCTTCGTCAATTCCTCGGCGGATTCACAGGAGATAAAAAACCAGCACTTCTACAAGGTATACGACGACTATCAGGTGGAGTACGTCGTGATCGTTGCCGGGAGCGACAGCGCCGCGATCGGAAAGCTCGCCGCCTTCCAGATCGAGAATCTGCTGGTGGCCTACAAGGAACATTTTGACAAGGACAATTTCATCAAGAACCTGATCCTTGACAACCTCCTTCTGGTAGACGTCTACAACCGAGCGAAGCGGCTTCACATCGACGCGAACGCGAGACGCGTGGTCTACATCCTGGAATCGGAGGAGGTGCGTGATCACGCCGCCGTCGAGGCGGTGAAGGGGCTTTTCGCCCGCTCGAGAAATGATTTCATCACGGCGGTCGACGAGAAGAGCATCATCATCATCCGCGAGCTCGATGAAACCGACGGGGCGGAGGAGATGCACGACTTCGGTGAGAAGATCATCGAGACGGTCAGCCAGATGGAGAGCGGGGAGCTCCGGGTGGCCTACGGCAACGCCGTGGGCGAGCTGAAGGATATCTCGAGGTCCTATAAGGAGGCCCGCATGGCGCTCGACGTCGGCAAGATCTTTTTCGAGGATCTCAATGTGGTCGCCTTCAGCCAGCTGGGCATCGGACGTCTCATATACCAGCTGCCGATCCCGCTCTGCAGGATGTTCATCCGGGAGATCTTCACGGACAAGTCCCCCGACGATTTCGACGAGGAGACGCTGGCGACAATCAACAAGTTCTTCGAGAACTCACTCAATGTCTCCGAGACGTCCCGGCAGCTGTATATTCACAGGAATACGCTGGTATACCGCCTCGACAAGCTTCAGAAGAGCACGGGGCTCGACCTTCGGGTCTTTGATGACGCGATCACATTCAAGATCGCGCTCATGGTAGTCAAATATATGAATTATATGGAAACCCTCGACTACTGATGACGCGGGTTTCCGGCGCATTTCTTCCCGACCGGGGAAGAAGACGGAGGAATATCTTAGTCTATGATTGATTTGGACCGCGTCAGCAAGCAGTATGAGAGAGGAAAGTCGGCGGTCGACGAGATCTCTCTTCATGTGGACCAGGGGGAGTTCGTCTTCGTCGTCGGCGACAGCGGATCCGGAAAGTCCACGCTCATCCGTCTGCTCCTCAAGGAGCTCGAGCCGACGGAGGGCATTATTACGGTAAACGGAAAAGTGCTGAATACGATGAGACGCAGAAAGATCCCGGCTTACAGGCGGGATCTCGGCGTTGTCTTTCAGGATTTCCGGCTCCTTCCCGAGATGGACGTCTACGAGAATGTCGCCTTCGCCATGCGGGCCGTCGAGGCTCCTGCGCGAAGGATCAGGCAGCGGGTCCCCGAGGTGCTGAAGGAGGTCGGATTGGCGGAAAAATACAACTCTCTCCCGCGCGAGCTCTCCGGAGGCGAGCAGCAGCGCGTGGCGATCGCGAGGGCCATCGACAACCGCCCGAAGATTCTTCTGGCGGACGAGCCCACCGGCAATCTGGATCCGAGAAACTCCTACGAGATCATGAAGCTGATCGAGACGATCAACCTGCGCGGCACGACCGTGCTCGTCGTCACGCACAACAAGGATCTCGTGAATCAGTTCCAGAAGCGGGTGATCGCGATGAAGCAGGGAGCGATCGCCAGGGACGTAGAGGAAGGTGGTTATATTGAAGCTTAGGTCAATCGGTTACCAGGTAAATCAGGGCGTGATGAATATAGGGAGAAACAAAATGTTCTCCATCGCGTCCATCGCGACCATGACGGCCTGCATATTTCTG
This sequence comes from uncultured Lachnospiraceae bacterium, assembly GCA_964383335.1. GTDB lineage: Bacteria > Bacillota > Clostridia > Lachnospirales > Lachnospiraceae > Chordicoccus. Next base: position 1,694 of record CAYLHR010000163.1, on the reverse strand, counting down.
TTCGGGACATTTTTCTCCATCATTATGAATGTCGACTCCCTCCGGCGGGATCTGGAGGAGAAGGTCGGCATCACCGTTCTTTTCGACGAGGGAATGGAGGAGACGGGCATTCAGGCAATCGGCGAGAAGATCGCGAAGATTCCGCACGTGACGAAGATCGAGTACACGTCCGCGGATGAGGCCTGGGAGAATTTCAAGGCGGAGTATTTCGAGTCCAATATGGAGCTCGCGGAGGGCTTTAAGGAGAACCCCATCGCCAACTCATCCAGCTTCACCATCCTGGTGGACAGGGTGGAGAACCAGGAGCAGGTGGTGGCGGACATCACGGCCATCGAGGGCGTAAGAAGGGTCAACCAGAGCTCCGCCGCGGTGCAGAACCTGCGAAAGGTCAACCGGCTGTTTACGTACGCGTCGGCCGCGGTGATTGCCATCCTTCTCGTCGTGTCGATCATTCTGATTTCAAATACGGTCAATGTCGGCATCACGGTGAGAAAGGAGGAGATCTCCATCATGAAGCTGATCGGAGCGACCGATTCCTTCGTGCGGGGACCCTTTATTGTCGAGGGGGTCATCCTCGGCCTCATCGGAACGGCGCTTCCGCTCGGCATCCTGTACGCGGCCTATCACTATGTGGTGGGAAGCGCCCTCAGCCGCTTCGGCTTCCTGAACTCGATGGAGGACTCCTTCCTGGGCGTCAACCAGGTTTTTGCGGTGCTCCTTCCGGTCGGCGTGATCCTGGGCATCGGGATCGGAGCGATCGGCGCCCGCTACACGGTGAAAAAGCATCTTGATGTCTGATCTGCTTCATAAGGAAGGCAGATTTGAAAATGAGCCGGTGACGGCTCATTTTTCCCTGTTCTGACAGCAGTTATCGGAGGATATCGTTTGGATCATTTTGTTCTTCATTCCGATTATGAGCCCACGGGAGACCAGCCGCAGGCAATCCGGGAACTCACGGAGGGATTCCGCGCGGGAAACCAGGCGCAGACCCTGCTCGGCGTCACCGGGTCCGGCAAGACGTTCACCATGGCCAACGTCATCGCGGAGCTCAATAAACCCACCCTTGTGATCGCGCACAACAAGACACTGGCGGCCCAGCTCTACAGCGAGTTCAGGGAGTTCTTCCCGGAGAATGCTGTAGAGTATTTTGTATCGTATTACGATTACTATCAGCCGGAAGCATACGTTCCGTCTTCGGATACCTATATCGCGAAGGACTCCGCCATCAACGACGAAATCGACAAGCTTCGGCTCTCCGCGCTTTCCTCACTCTCGGAGCGGAGAGACGTGGTGATCGTCTCCTCGGTGTCCTGCATCTACGGGATCGGCGCGCCGGATGACTTCATGAATATGATGACCTCCGTGCGCCCCGGGATGGAAAAAGACAGGGATGAGTTTCTCCGGGAGCTCATCGATATGCAGTACGAGCGGAATGAGATTGATTTTCACCGCGGCTGTTTCCGGGTGAAGGGGGACACGGTGGAGATCATCCCGGCGGATGTGAATGAATATGCCATCCGGGTCGAATTCTTCGGCGACGAGATCGACCGGGTCTCGAAGGTGGATCTTCTGACCGGCGGGATCCTGGCGGATCTCACCTACGCCCCGATCTACCCCGCCTCCTTCTATGTGGTTCCCGAGGACCGCATGGCGGCAGCCTGCAGCGCCATTGAACTCGAGAAGGTGGAGCGCGT
>CAYLHR010000162.1:0-4840 GCA_964383335.1 uncultured Lachnospiraceae bacterium | reverse complement strand
TTCGCTGTCGATTCCCCCAACGCGGAACCCGCCCACTGGGGGAAAGACTCAATCTCGCTTCTGATTCCTCCAACAGACCTGACCTGTTGGAGATTTTCATGTCTTCGCTGTCGATTCCCCCAACGCGGAAGCTGTAGTCTGGGGAAAAGACTCAATCTTGATTCGGATTCCTCCAACAGACCTGACCTGTTGGAGATTTTCATAGCTTCGCTGTCGCTTCCCCCAACCCGGCAGCGCGGCCTGGGCAGAAGGTAGCGAAAACCTTGCTGTCAGACCAGCGGCAGAGCTCGGTTGGCCGCGGAAGGCGATAAATCAAGGTCGTCAGGTCAACCCGGAGGCGCGATCTGGACAGAAGGCAGTGAAAAACCTCGCATTCCAAAACGGAGAAAAGGGACTTCATGTTCACATGAAGTCCCTTTTCTCCGTATATGCCTGTTTTGAAGTATCTGTCTTCAGACGCTCTTTCAATCAGAAGAGCCCGCCGATAGCGAGGAAAAGCGGTGCGAAGACCAGTGATACCACTGTCATGAGCTTGATCAGGATGTTGATGGAAGGTCCGGACGTATCCTTGAAGGGATCGCCGACCGTATCGCCGATAACGGCGGCCGCGTGCGTCTCGGATCCCTTTCCGCCGTGATGTCCCTCTTCGACATACTTCTTCGCGTTGTCCCAGGCACCGCCCGAGTTGGACATGAAGATCGCGAGCATGACGCCGGTCACGAGCGCGCCGGCCAGAAGGCCGCCGAGGGCGGACGGGCCGAGCACGACGCCGACGAGCAGCGGGGATACCACGGACATGATGCCCGGAAGCAGCATTTCGTGAAGGGCGGCCTGTGTGGAGATCTCCACGCACTTCTTGTAGTCCGGCTTGCCCTTTCCTTCGAGGATGCCCGGAATCGTCCGGAACTGTCTGCGGACTTCCTCAATCATCTTGTAGGCCGCCTTGGATACGGAATCCATGGTCATGGCGGAGAAGAGGAAGGGAAGCATGCCGCCGATGAAGAGACCGACGATAACCTTGTAGTCAAGGAGGTTGATGCCGCTTTCAAAGAGATTCACCGCCTGAGCGTAGGAGACGAACAGAGCGAGCGCCGTGAGGGCGGCGGATCCGATCGCGAAGCCCTTGCCCATCGCAGCTGTCGTATTGCCGACCGCGTCCAGCTTATCCGTGATGCCGCGGACTTCCTCGGGAAGACCGGACATCTCGGCGATGCCGCCCGCGTTGTCAGCGATCGGGCCGTATGCGTCGACGGCGACCGTGATGCCGGTCGTGGAGAGCATGCCGACCGCCGCAAGGGCGATGCCGTAGAGGCCGAATGCGAGATAGGCCGCGATAATGCCTACGGAAATGAGCAGGATCGGAACGGCCGTAGACTGCATGCCGACCGCGATGCCGCTGATGACCGTCGTGGCGGGGCCGGTCTCGGACTGCTGGGCGATCTTCTTGACGAAGCGGTAATCAGCGGAGGTGTAGATTTCTGTTACGCTTCCGATGATGAGGCCGACGACAAGACCGAAGATAATCGCGATTGCCGCGTTGAAGTTTCCGAAGAAGACGTAGCTGAGAGCCAGTGTTCCGATGACGACGATGACGGATGCCGCGTAGCTGCCCATTTTCAGAGCCTTATGCGGGTTCGAGTTCTCGTCTCCCTTTACAAAGAAGCATCCGATGATGCCGGCCGCAATGCCGATGGCCGCGATAAGAAGCGGGAAGAAGGCACCCTTGGCCTCGTAGGAGACCACGCCGAGCGTGACAGCTGAAACAAGAGATCCGACGTAGGACTCAAAGAGGTCCGCGCCCATTCCGGCGACGTCGCCGACGTTGTCACCGACATTGTCCGCGATTGTGGCGGGATTTCTGGGGTCATCCTCCGGAATGCCGGCCTCGACCTTTCCGACCAGGTCAGCGCCCACGTCAGCGGCCTTTGTGTAGATGCCGCCGCCCACACGCGCAAAAAGAGCGATGGAGGAGGCTCCGAGGGAGAAACCGGAGAGCGCTTCCGCGCTTCCTGTAATAAGGTAGATGACGCAGGCTCCGAAGAGACCGAAGCCGACGACGCACATGCCCATGACGGCGCCTCCGGAGAATGCCACGGAGAGCGCGGCGTTCATGCCCTTATCCTTGGCTGCGGCGGCTGTGCGGACGTTTGCCCTTGTTGCGATATTCATGCCGACATAGCCTGCTGCGGTGGAGAACAGAGCTCCGACGAGGAAGCTTATGGCGGAGACCCAGCTGATGCCGAATCCGATGAGTACAAACAGAATCACGACAAAATTGATGAGGATTCTGTACTCAGCCATAAGGAACGCTGACGCGCCCTCGTGAATAAAGGCCGCGATCTCCTTCATTCTGTCAGTCCCTTCATTCTGCTTTGTCACCTTCTGAATCAGATAGAAGGCGAAGGCAAGGGCGCAGAGGCCGAGGATCGCGGGCAGTACATGAACCATACTATCCATAATAGTTACCTCCCTTTTGATTTCGTATCTTCTCTATTTTATATCTCCTCAGGATCAGATCCTGATGTTTATATCTTCTCAGGGTCAGAACCTGTTGTTTTAGGTAATATACTGATTATACCTAAGCGCGCTTAAAAAGGGGTATAGGTTTTTCTTATATACTTTAAGCAAGATTGATGCCGATTTTTCTGAAAAACAGGAAGCGACGGGTTTTGCTCCGCAGGCGGGGCCGAACCGGCACCGCAAAAAGCAGTCGACGTGCGTGCAGATCAGAGTCATGTTTATTTAGTAAAGATATCCGCGTTGCTGCTTTACGGCTTACTGTATTAGTGTAACAGAAAAATGGCAGGATGCAATCCCAAAATTTCACAATAATCGATTATTCGATGATCTGCTCAGTCTGCGAGGAAACAGTGTCATTCCTGATCCGAAAATGTTAAAATAGGAAAGAATAATGAAGAAAATGAACGAATATGCAGATGAAGAACACAGCGAAAGGAACTGCCATGATTACAAATGACAAGAGCCTGGTTGATCTGAAGCACCGCGTTCTCCGGGAGGTGTGCCGCCTCGCCTGGGATGACCGTCTGGATCATGAAAACCGCGAGAAAATCGCCCTGTCCGTGAGCCCGGGACCAAAGGCTGAATACAGATGCTGCGTCTATAAGGAGCGGGAGATTGTCCGGGGGCGCGTCCGGCTGGCGATGGGGAAGGACCCGGATCTTACAAAGCCCTCAAAAAATGTCGTCGCGGTGATTCCGGCGGCCTGCGACGACTGTCCGATACAGGAATACTCCGTCACCGACACCTGCCGTTTCTGCCTGGGTAAGGCCTGTCTCAATGCCTGCAGGTTCGGGGCCATTTCACCCGGCGACACAAAGATGAAGATCGACCAGAATAAGTGCAGATCCTGCGGCATGTGCGCGAAGTCCTGTCCCTTTGGGGCGATCGTTCATATGGTGCGTCCCTGCAAAAAGGCCTGTCCGGTCGACGCGATTTCCTACGACGAATACGGATTCTGCGTGATTGACGACGAAAAATGCATCCACTGCGGACACTGCATCCACTCCTGCCCGTTCGGCGCGATCGGTTCCAAGACCTATCTGGTCGAGATCATCAAGGCAAGCAAGGCCGGCAAGGAAGTGATTGCTATGGTAGCGCCCGCGACGGACGGACAGTTTGGAGCGGATATCACCATGCAGTCCGTGCGCGAAGCCCTGAAAAAAGCCGGATTTGCCGATATGGTCGAGGTGGGGCTCGGGGGCGATATGACCGCGGCCTATGAGGCGCGGGAGTGGATTGAGGCCAAGAAGGAGGGCAGGAAGATGACGACCTCCTGCTGCCCGGCCTTTATTTCCATGCTGCGGCACCATTTTCCGGAGCAGTACGAGAAGAACAAATCGATGACGGTGTCGCCCATGGTCGCCGTATCGCGCTATCTGAAGTCCCGGGATCCGGACTGCGTGACGGTCTTTATCGGTCCCTGCATCGCCAAGAAGGGGGAGACGATGAATGAATTCATCAAGGACCGGCCGGATTTTGCGCTCACTTACGGGGAGATGGTGGCGCTTCTTGATTCGAGGGATGTAGAGATCGTCCCTGTTCCGGAGGACTATCAGGAGGCCTCTGTGTTCGGCAAAAATTTTGCCGGGAGCGGCGGTGTCGCGGCGGCAGTGATGGAGGTGATGCGGGAGATGGGAGAGGATACATCCGACATCTCGCTTCTTGCCTGCGCGGGCGGCGACGAGTGCAGAAAGGCGCTCACGCTTCTCAAAGCGGGAAAACTGAAGGAGGACTTTATTGAGGGAATGATCTGCCCCGGCGGCTGTGTGGGCGGCCCCTCCAAGCACCAGGTGGAGAACATGGTCGGCGCCGCCAGAAGGACGCTTCTCGCGAAGGCGGACGGGAGGAAGATTCTCGAGAATCTCGAGCGGTATCCGATGGATCAGTTCTCCATGTTCCGCGACGGACATATGGAGTAATGCAAGGGCTCCGGATCTGGCTATTTTCACAAATCCGGGGCTCTTTTTTTGTGGAAATCGCCCAAGCTGATCTGCTTGATAATCGATTATCCGGGTGCTATAATGAAATCACTGCGATAATCGATTATTCAGCAAAGCTCTTCGGGAGGCGGTCCCGCATTTGAAAAAAGCCTGGCCGCTTAATCCGTTTTGAATTCGCGGAACGGCCTCCTAAAGAAGAGCGGCTGTCGAAAGCGCAGGAAGCATCAGTACATCGGCATTGTCAGTTTACTCACATTTCAAAGCGGCTTTCCCGGACTCTTCCGGAATGCCGCGCCCTGGATTCCATTTCAGGAAATCAAAAGAATTAGGGAGGTGCTTTTCGACATGATGGACAAAAAGACCGGCCTGTGGATCTACAA
>CAYLHR010000161.1:0-4860 GCA_964383335.1 uncultured Lachnospiraceae bacterium | reverse complement strand
CCCCGGCGGAAAGATCGAGCCGGGGGAAGCGCCGGAGGATGCTCTGGTTCGTGAGATACGCGAAGAGCTTACCGCGGATATTTCAGTCGGTGAGTATCTTACCACAGTCGAATACGATTATCCGGAATTTCACTTATCCATGGCGTGCTAGTGGTGCACGGTTAAGGACGGTCACCTGACGCTTTTGGAACATGAAGCCGCAAGGTGGCTTCCGCTTGAGTACCTGCGTCAGGTAAACTGGCTGCCGGCTGATGTTCTTGTGATAGAAGAGATCGAGAAACGCTGCGGGTATTGAAGAATCAGAAGTCAGGATCATGGATCAGTAATCATCCATTATCTCAGGCAGTAAGCTCGGAGATTGCGTTGATAAAGTCCTGATAATCAAAACTCTGCAGGATAACAGCCCTTCCGCGATGTTGAATGAGGTAAGCGGGAAGTGCGTGAATGCCAAGGCGGCGGGTCAGCTGCAGGTCCTTTTCCAAAGCCTCTTCCGCACTTCCGTCCCGATAGTGACGGGTGAATGCAGTTTCATCGATTCCAACCTGTCCGGCGATATTCAGGATCACATCAAAATGGGTTGCCGGAAGGCAGTCGATCACGATGGAATGCCGGAGTTCTGTCAGGAAGGCGTTTGCTCTGTCGGGATCCGCCAGCTGCGCGGCCTTATAAGCCAGATTCAGCGGCTTTTCAGTGTGATATTCTTCAGCTGTTTTTTCTCAAAGATCTTTTTCATAGTCTGTGCCCTCTGTTTTTGCCTGCCGGCTTCCGGATAGTGTTCCTCTTCAAATCTGATATGTACTATCATAATGAGGGACAAAGAAAAAACAAGAAGGCAGAATTTTCTTTGCCGCTATAAAATATATAGTATTAAAGAAAGACAGTGCGGATCAATCCGCCCGTCTGTCGGCATTGAAAAAGGAGTCCTTCAGCTGCTGCAGGAAACGTTCTGCGATCGGTGTAAAGGCCTGATAGCGGTTCCAGGCGATGTAAAGCGTGGTTTCAAGTGTCGGCTCCAGAGGCCGGAACACAAGCCCGCTGCCTTTTGAGGTGTCGATCAGCCCCCGGAAGGTCAGCAGATATCCGAGGCCTTCCCGCGTGAAAACGGATCCGTTGTAAGAAAGCCGGAAAGAACCCTCCAGCTTCATTTTCGAAAAGGAACTCCCCGCCCACCGTTTTATATCTCCGTTCCAGGCCTGCTCGGAGCAGAAGAGGGGCAGGCCTTTCAGGTCGTCCGCGCGGATTGCGTCATTTTCCGACAGCGGGTCCCCTTCCGGGATCACCAGTCCCCAGACATCTCTTTCCGGAAAAGCCAGATATTCATACTTCCGGCTGTCCGGCAGCTCCGCAAGAACCAGAAAGTCCAGCAGGCCCTTATCCAGTTTGTCCGCGATCTGTTCCGTATCGCCGCTTGTGATATGGTAATGCAGGTTGGGATAGCAGGTCTTAAAGGCTTTGATCACCCGGGCCAGATACCGGATCTGGTAGGATTCCGCAAGCCCCAGGTAAAGCTCCCCGCCGCTGATATCATCGAGGGAAATGAATTCCCGCTCGATCTTATCCGCCATGCTGATGAGATCCTCCGCCCGGTTTCGGAGCAGAACTCCTTCTTCTGTCAGGCGGATGCTGAAGCTGCGGCGGGTAAACAGCTTTCTGCCGAGTTCATCTTCAAGAGACTTCAGCGCCTTGGAAAGGGTCGGCTGCGTCACATGCAGGATCTCGGCCGCTCTGGTCATATTTTCTTCCCTGGCAGCCGCCAGAAAGTAGCGTAAAGTCCGGATTTCCATCGGGAATGCTCCTTATGAACCGCTCGGTTTCCTGATATTCTTGATTGGAATATCACGAAATTAATTATAGCCATTGGCGCGATGATCCGCAAGAAGGTATGATGGCCTTGCCGGAGGATCGTCATTCTATCACCAAACGGCAGCATTCAGAAAGGATCCCGAAGCGATGAGTGTAAAGGAACAGTTGATACAGGGCCTCTCCGATGCCGGCTGCAGTGCGGAGACCGCCAGGAGAATCGGCACGCTCTATGAGGCCGGCAGTTACGGCGAGGTGCTGCGCCAGATGAAAATACAGCGCTGCGCGCTGATCGACGAGATGCACGAAAGCCAGCGCAGGGTGGACCGCATGGATTTCCTGATCCGGAATCAGGAAAAGCAGATGAGGTAAGGCCGCTTTACGAAGCTTTCCATTCCTGCAGCTAGCGCAGGATATCGTCGGCAACCTCCTGGTGCTTCTTCTGATAGGTGTGGCCTGTTTTTTCGATAAAGATGAGCCGGTTGCTGTCCGATGTCGGCATGTGGGCGTTCAGATTCCGCAGAAATTCCGCGGGATCGCCGTCCGTGAAGTTATCGTATGTGCCGACCAGAAGCGCCCCGGTATGCGTGATCTTTTCCGCCTGCGAAAAGTCACCGTCTTTCGCGGTATGGACGTTGTTGAGCAGGGCGGAGAACTGCCAGTCATAAGCGGTATCCGCGATGCAGGTCACCCATCCCAAAAAGGGGAAGGGAAGCATCTTATCCCCGTCTCCCCGCTTCACCTGATCCAGGATCTGCTGCTTTTCCCTGTCGGACACCCCGGACATCATGTGCGTCAGGTTGGCCGGAGAGAGCAGAAAGAAATGCTCCACCCTGGAGTCATGGTTCCGGGACAGATAGTAGATTACTTTATTGGCGCCAAGCGAATGCCCGGCGAGAATGATATGTTCATAACCTTCCTCTTCGGCGAAGGCCCGGTAAGCCTCGATGTCTTCATCGGTATAGGAGAAGCACTCATTCCACGACCCGATGAGCTCTTCCTTCCCGGTACATACATTCACGGTGCGGATTTCGCCGAAGGCGTCATTTGTCTGGGCGTATATAAAGTCGATTCCCCCGGCATTCAGCGTGTCGCCTATGTTGTAATAGAACGGATTGGAGTAAAAATTTCCGTGGATCCCGGTGATGGCAATCATCACGGTATCTGCGGTCTTTTTTTCCTGCTTTCGGAACAGACAGCCGTTTAAAGCGAAAACTGTTGATAAAAAAGACGGAATGAGGTATAGTGATGGAAGTTAGACGAAACTAACTATCATGTATGCTGATTACACAGGAGATCCGGTTTGGCGGCATTTTCACCTTTATAAGGAGGCGGAACAATATGAATACACAGGTTTGGATCGGCATCCTTCTGCCGTTTCTGGGCACCAGCCTTGGCGCCGCGATGGTTTTCGTATTAAAGGATCAGATATCCGACGGCGTGCAGAGGGTGCTTACGGGGTTTGCGGCCGGTGTAATGGTCGCGGCCTCCTTCTGGAGTCTGCTTGACCCTGCGCTTGAGAGTTCCGAAAGCATGGGAAAACTCTCTTTTGTCCCTGCCGCTGCGGGCTTTCTGATCGGCATCGGTTTCCTGCTGTTTCTGGATACGGTGACGCCGCATATGCACATGGATGAGCAGGTGGAGGGCCCGAAGAGCAGCCTGAAACGAACCACCAAACTGATTCTTGCGGTAACGCTCCACAATATTCCGGAAGGCATGGCGGTAGGGGTGGTATACGCGGGATGGGTTTCCGGTGAAACCGGCGTCAGCCAGGCCGCCGCTCTGGCTCTGGCTCTCGGCATCGCGCTTCAGAATTTCCCCGAGGGCGCCATTGTGTCCATGCCCCTTCGGGCCGAAGGAATGCCCAAGGCAAAAACATTCTGGTACGGGGTGCTGTCGGGTGTTGTGGAGCCGGTCGCGTCGCTGATTACCATAGCTGCGGCTGGTGTTGTGACATCCGTTCTGCCCTATATGCTGGCTTTTGCGGCGGGCGCAATGTTCTATGTCGTTGTTGAGGAGCTGATACCGGAGATGTCCGAAGGAGAACACTCCAATGCGGGGACGATTGCATTTGCGCTGGGCTTTGTACTCATGATGATCCTGGACGTCGCTTTTGGCTGAGCCGGAAAAGACGGATTGCGATATTCCTGTTCGGAATATCACGAAATAAATGATAACCATTAGCACATTTCCGCAAAGACGGTTATGATAGTCCTGCGCAGATGAAGTTGAAGAAAGCGAGGATTGGGATCATGATACAGAAAGAAGAACTGAAGCTGACACAGGAATGGGACAAGACCTTCCCGAAGAGCGACAAAACGGATCACTGCAAGGTGACGTTTGTCAATCGCTACGGCATTACTCTGGCGGCGGATCTGTATGTACCGAAGGATGCGGAAGGAAAGCTTCCCGCCATCGCGGTCTGCGGGCCGTTCGGGGCCGTCAAGGAGCAGTGCTCCGGTCTCTACGCGCAGACCATGGCGGAGAGAGGATTCCTCACCCTCGCCTTTGATCCGTCCTTCACCGGCGAGAGCGGCGGCAATGTCCGTTACATGGCATCTCCCGACATCAACACCGAGGACTTTATGGCAGCGGTCGATTTCCTGTCCCTTTGCGACAGAGTCGATCCTGAGCGCAACGGCATCATCGGAATCTGCGGATGGGGCGGCATGGCCTTGAACACGGCGGCCCTCGACACCCGCATCAAGGCGACCGTGGCATCCACCATGTACGACATGACCCGCGTCAACGCCAAAGGCTACTTTGACAGTGAGGACAGCGAGGAAGCCCGCTATCAGAAGAGAGCGGCCATGTGCGCGCAGAGGCTTTCGGATCTCGCGGCAGGTGAATATACTCTTGGCGGCGGCGTGGTCGATCCGCTCCCGGAGGATGCGCCGTATTTTGTGAAGGATTATTACGACTACTATAAAACCGGCCGCGGATATCACGCCCGTTCTCTTAACTCCAACGGCGGATGGAACGTGATCGGATGCGAGTCCTTCATGAACCAGCCGATCCTGAAGTACACGAACGAGATCCGTTCCGCAGTCCTTGTCATGC
>CAYLHR010000160.1:0-4883 GCA_964383335.1 uncultured Lachnospiraceae bacterium | reverse complement strand
AACGTCCTTCAGGGCGAGAGACAGTTCGCGAAGGACAACAAGTCCCTCGGCCAGTTCCGCCTGGACGGCATCCCGCCCGCAAGACGCGGCGTGCCGCAGATCGAGGTGACCTTCGACATCGACGCGAACGGCATCGTGAACGTCTCCGCCAAGGATCTCGGAACGGGCAAGGAGCAGCACATCACGATCACGGCCAGCTCCAATATGTCCGACGCGGATATCGACAGAGCGGTCAAAGAGGCGCAGCAGTACGAGGCGGAGGACAAGAGGCGCAAGGAAGCGGTTGACACGCGGAACGAGGCGGACAGCATGGTCTTCCAGGTCGAGGACGCCATGAAGAACGCGGGCGACAAGCTCGACGCCTCCGACAAGGCGGCCGTGGAGGCCGATCTCACGGCTTTAAAGGATATCATCGCGAAGCATCCGGACGCCCAGGCGCCCATGACGGATGCGGACGTCAATGAGATCAAGGCAGCCAAGGACAAGCTGATGGAGAGCGCGCAGAAGCTGTTCGCGAAGATGTACGAGCAGACCCAGCAGGCGCAGCAGGCGCAGGGCGGTCCCCAGGGCGGCCCGGACATGAGCGGATTCGGCGGCGGAGCCGCGCAGAACGGCGGAGATGACGACGTGGTCGACGCCGATTACAAGGAGGTCTGATCCGCACGGTCGGAACAGAACATCCGCGTATAAAGACGGTACGGGATAAAATGAGATAAGAGAGACAGCTCCTCTGTCCGCAAAGAGACGGGCGGAGGGGCTGTGCTTTGGCGCACAGCCTTAAAATCAGTGAGACAGAAAGGCGCGGAGCCCCGGAGGAAGGAAAGAGGCGCCGCGGAGAGGAATGCATGCTGTATGGCGGATAAGAGAGATTATTACGAGGTGCTCGGCGTCTCGAAGAACGCGACCGATGACGAGCTCAAAAAGGCCTACAGGAAGCTGGCCAAAAAGTATCACCCGGACATGAACCCGGGCGATGATGCGGCTGCGGAAAAATTCAAGGAGGCGTCGGAGGCCTACACCGTACTCAGCGATCCGCAGAAGCGGCAGCAGTATGACCAGTTCGGCCATGCCGCATTCGAGCAGGGCGGCCCCGGCGGAGGCGGCTTCGGCTTCGATTTCAACGCCGAGAATATGGGCGACATCTTCGGGGATCTCTTCGGGGACCTGTTCGGAGGCGGGCGGAGAAGCCGCTCCGCGCAGAACGGGCCCATGCGGGGCGCGAATGTCCGCACGGCCGTTAACATCTCCTTCGAGGAGGCCGTGTTCGGCTGCACGAAGGAGATCGAGCTGAATCTCCGGGAGGAGTGCCCCACCTGCCACGGAACGGGCGCGAAGCCCGGCACGACGCCCGAGACCTGCGGAAAGTGCCGCGGGACGGGACGCGTGGTGACGACCCAGCAGTCCATCTTCGGCATGATGCAGACGGAGACCGTCTGCCCGGACTGCCGCGGCACGGGCAAGGTGATCCGCGAGAAGTGCCGCGACTGCCGCGGGACCGGTTATATCACGAAGAAGACCAGGCTGTCCGTCGACATCCCGGCCGGCATCGACAACGGCATGTCCGTCAGGATCCGCGACAAGGGAGAGCCGGGCGTAAACGGAGGTCCGAGAGGCGACCTGCTCGTCGAGGTGCGCGTCGCGCGCCACGCGGAGTTCCAGAGGGACGACACGGATCTCTATTCGACGGTTCAGATCCCCTTCACCAAGGCGGCTCTCGGCGGAAAGGTCAGGATCAGGACCATCGACGGCGAGGTGGAGTACGACGTGAAGGCGGGCACCCAGACGGACACCAGAATCCGCTTAAGAGGAAAGGGCGTGCCCTCCGTGCACAACCGCGACCGCAGGGGCGATCACTATGTGACCCTGGTCGTTGCGGTGCCGACAAAGCTGAATCACAGGCAGAAGAAGGCGCTTCAGGCCTTCGCGGAAGCCTGCGGGGAGAAATAAAGGCCTATGGAGTGGAAAAAATTCACCATCACGGCGCCGGATACCGCGGAGGAGCTCATCTGCGGCATGCTGGCCGGAATGGGATATGACAGCGTGGAAATCGAGGACTCGGTTCCCGTCGGTCCGGAGGAGAGCGGAGGTCTCTTCGGAGATGTCGTGCCGGACATGACGGGCGGCGACGGAAAAGCCAGAATCTCCTTCTACACGGAGGCGGACGCGGACAGCGGCGACGTGACGGGTCAGATCCGGAGAGGTCTTCTGGAGCTCGCCTCCTTCGCGGATATCGGAGCCTGCTCCGTGGCGGAGTCCTCCACGAAGGAGGAGGACTGGATCAACAACTGGAAGGAGCATTTTCACCGCTTCCGCGTGGACGACATCGTGATCGAGCCCACCTGGGAGGCGGGAACCGGCGAGTACGGGGATGCCGCCATGGTGCTTCGGATCGATCCGGGAACGGCTTTCGGCACCGGCGCGCACGAATCGACGCAGATCGCGATCCGGGCGCTCAGAAAATATCTGAAGCCGGGCGACCGCGTGCTCGATATCGGAACGGGAAGCGGCATACTCGGAATCGTGTCCTTAAAGAGCGGGGCGGAGTCCGTGTTCGGCACGGACCTGGATCCGAATACCATCCCCGCGATCGAGGACAATCTGGCCCAGAACGGGATCGACAGGGAGAAGTTCACCTATGTGATCGGCAATATCGCCGATGACCCGGCGGTGGCCGGGCAGGCCGGATTTGAGAGCTACGACATCACGGCGGCCAATATCATAGCGGAAATCCTGACCGGGATCACGCCGGTCGTGCCGCGGCACTTAAAGAAGGGCGGCCTTTACATCACATCCGGCATCCTGACGGAGAAGGAGCCGCTCGTCCTTGAGGCTGCGGAGAAGGCGGGCCTTTCGTATGTGGAGACTATCCGCATGGGGGAGTGGTCCGGCATCATTTTCAGAAAACCGTAAAAAGAAACTCTTTGCGCGCCCCGCACTTTCCGGGATCCGGCAAAGAGTTTTTTCGTGTTCCTGATATGAAAAATGAGCCGGTCAGCTGTACCGGACCTCCATGAGGGTGAGACCGCAGGCGGGCGCGGTGGGGCCGGCCATGCGGCGCGACCGGGACTCAAGCAGGATGTCCAGGGACTCGGGATCCCGCCTTCCCTCGCCGACCTCGATCAGGGTGCCGACCATGATCCGGATCATGTACTGCAGAAATCCGTCCCCGGTAAAGCTGATCCGGATCTCATCCTCCGTCTCCTCGATCCGGATGGTGTGGATGGTGCGCACCGTCGACTTCTTGATCTGCGGGTTGCCGCAGAAGCTCCGGAAGTCGTGGGTTCCGATGAGCTGCAAAGTGGCGAGCTTCATGGCGTGGATATCGAGATGTCCGCCCCGGTACTCGTAGACGTATTTTCTGTCAAATACGTGCGCGGCCTTATTGGTTCCGATCCTGTACAGATAATATTTGGCCGACGCGTTGTATCTGCTGTGAAAGCGCGGCGCGGCGCAGGAGACAGAGAGGACGCCGATGTCGTCGGGCAGATACTGATTCAGGTAGTCGCGGATTTCGTCGGGGGAGAGGTCCGTCTCCGCCCGGAACTGCGCGACCTGCCCCTTTGCGTGGACGCCCGCGTCCGTCCTTCCCGCTCCGTGGACGTCTGTCTTCTCCCCGGTCATGCGGGTCAGGACTGTCTCAAGCTTATTCTGAATCGTGTTGTCCGTGTCGCCCTGCTTCTGCCATCCGTTGTAGCGCGTGCCGTCGTACTGCACAATCATCCGGTAATTCTGCATAATCGTCCTCCGCCCTTTATATTTAATATACCATAACCTTCCGGAAATGTGATATAATCTCTGAACTATGGTAAAAGAGATTTATTTTGATAATTCCGCAACAACCAGGCCGTCTCCCGCGGTCGTAGACATGATGCTCCGCACTTTGACGGAGGATTTCGGCAATCCCTCCGCCATGCACAAAAAGGGGATGGACGCCGAGCGCTATATCCGCGAGGCGCGGAAGACCGTCGCCGACACCCTGAAGGTATCCCCGGGCGAGATTATCTTCACGTCCGGAGGCACGGAATCGAACAACTTCGCGCTCATCGGGACGGCCCTCGCCAACAGGCGGAGGGGAACAAGGATCGTGACGACCCCGATCGAGCACGCGGCCGTATCGGAGCCCCTGAAGTTCCTGAAGAAGCAGGGCTTCACCGTAGAGACGGTTCCGGTGGACGGACGGGGCCTTCCGGATATGGACGCCCTCCGCGGTCTTCTGACGGAGGACACGATTCTGGTCTCGGCCATGTTCGTCAACAACGAGATCGGGACGGTGCTCCCGGTGGGAGAGATCGGCGCGATGGTGAAAAAGATGTGTCCGCTCGCCCTCTTCCACGTGGACGCCATCCAGGCGTACGGGAAGTTCCGCATCGATCCCCGCACCCTCGGCATCGACCTCATGTCGGTGAGCGGCCACAAGCTGCACGGCCCGAAGGGAAGCGGCTTCCTCTACATAAGGAGCGGCTCGCATCTCGTGCCGGTGATCTACGGGGGAGGACAGCAGGATGCGATGCGGTCGGGCACGGAAAATGTGCCGGCCATAGCCGGCCTCGGCGTCGCAGCCGGGGAGGCCTACGAAGGCTTTGAGGAGAAGCGGGAGCACCTGTGGCGGCTGAGGGAGAAGCTGGCCGCCGGCCTCTCCGGCATGGACCGCGTGGTGATCCACGGACTTCCCGGAAGGGAGGGCGCGCCGCATATCCTGAACGCCGCCTTCCCGGGCGTGCGGAGCGAGGTGCTGCTTCACGCCCTGGAGGACAGGGGGATCTATATATCCGCCGGGTCCGCCTGCTCGACACACAAAAACACGGCTTCGTCGACGCTCACGGCGATCGGCGTGCCGCGGGAGGAGCTGAATTCCTCGGTGAGATTCAGCTTCAGCATCGACA
>CAYLHR010000159.1:0-4885 GCA_964383335.1 uncultured Lachnospiraceae bacterium | reverse complement strand
ACCCAATTACAGTCACTTTATTCAGATTGACCTGTCATTGAATCCATGGAGGAACATATTAAAAAAACAGACTTCAACCGCGGCTGGACGGTACAAAAGCAGGGAGAAGACATTTTCACCGTCATCAACCTCCCACACGACGCCATGATTTATGAAAAGAGAAGCAGCAGCTCGCCGGCCGCAGGTGCCTGCGGCTATTTCCTGCCGGGAGCATACATCTATGAGAAAGTCTTTGATGCTCCTGAAGAATGGCGGGACCGGCAGGTGATTCTCGAGCTCGAAGCAGTCTACCAGAACGCATCTGTCTCCCTCAATGGAAGGGATCTGGCCGTGCGGCCCTACGGCTACACAAATTTCTTCGTTGATCTGACCGGGGAACTCACATGGGACGGTGAGAACCGTCTGCGTGTGATTGCCGACAATGCCAAGGCGCCGAACAGCCGATGGTACTCCGGAAGCGGTATCATCCGGCCCGTCTGGCTCTACACAGGCCCGAAGACCGCGATCGCGCCTCAGGGCATTCATGTGGAGACTCCTGAAAAAGACCTGATCCGGGTATCTTTGAAGCTGCAGAGGGAAGAAGCCGAAGTTTCCGATGATGCCCCCCTGCTCTGCCGCATCACCATTCTTGCCGGCGCGGAAGGAGAAGCCTGTCCCGAAAAGCCGGCAGATGCGGCTTCTCCCGGAAATCCGGCAAATGAAGCCAGCCCTGATAAACTGACGTACGAAGCCAGCCCTGATAAACCGACGTATGAAGCCAGCCCTGATAAACCGAAGTACGAAGCCTGCCCTGATAAACCGAAGTACGAAGCCTGCCCCGATACACCGAAGGGCGGAACCTGTCCCGGCATACCGGAGGGCGAGAACATCCTATGCGAAGTCTGCGGAAACGCCGGGGAGCCCCTGGAAATCACCGTCCCCGGTCTTCTTCCCTGGAGCGCGGAGCACCCGAACCTGTACCGCTGCCGCGCCTCTCTTCTGGAGGACGGAGAGGTGATCGACACCGATGAGACTGTTTTCGGTGTACGTAAACTTGAATGGGGCGGGGAAGGTCTTCGCATAAACGGTGAGGAGGTGCTGCTTCGCGGCGCCTGCATCCACCACGACAACGGCGTGCTGGGAGCAGCCTGCTTCGCGGATGCCGAGGAACGGCGCGTGCGGATTCTGAAGGAGGCCGGCTTCAATGCGATCCGTTCCGCTCATAATCCGATCTCGAAGGCCATGCTGGACGCCTGCGACCGCCTGGGGATGTACGTCATGGACGAGTCCTTTGACATGTGGCTGATTCACAAAAATCCTTACGATTACGGCAAAGAAAAGTTCTCGGACTGGTGGATGGCGGATACCGCCGCCATGATCGAGAAGGATTTCAATCATCCGTCCGTCATCATGTACTCGATCGGAAATGAGATTTCGGAACTCGGAACCGAAGAGGGACAGAATCTTTGCAGACAGATGGCGGAATACGTCCGCAGCCTCGACGGCGCGAGGCCCGTGACGCTCGGCATCAACCTCATGCTGGCTTCCATGGTCGCGAAAGGAAAGGGGCTCTACGGAAACGGCGGAGACGACGGGAAGGAGAACTCCATGGGCTCCGCGTCAATGGATTCTGCTCCGACCAGCGCATTTTTCAACGTTCTCATGAACCGGATGGGCAGCGCAATGGAAATGGCCTCCAGGGGAAAGGGCGCCGGCAGGATTGCGGATAAGGTCAGCGGTTTGCTCGATATTCCGGGATACAACTATGCCGCCCCCCGCTACAAAGAAGAAGCGAAGATCCGGCCCGACCGCGCTTTCGTCGGAGCGGAGACGCTGCCGAAGACGCTCTGGCGCAACTGGCAGCTGGTAAAATCCATCCCTCAGCTGATCGGTGATTTTATGTGGACCGGCTGGGACTACCTGGGTGAGTCCGGCATCGGCACCGTGCGCTATCTGGACAGAAAGACAAAAAAGCCGGTCGAGGACGGGCTCATCATCTCGGGCGGCCCGGGCGTAATTGATCTTTGCGGATATCCGAGGGCAGAGGTCGGCTGGAACAAAAGCATCTGGGGACTTAAGAGAACGCCCACCATCGGCGTCGATCCGGTCACCCATGCGGGCGACTTCCGGGCAGTCTCCATGTGGCGGGACACCGACGCAGTGGAGAGCTGGTCCTGGGCCGGCTGCGAAGGCAGGAAAACCAACGTCGTCGTCTACAGCGACGCGGCCTATGTGGCGCTCAAGGTAAACGGAAAATCATACGGAAGAAAGAAGGTCCGGGGAAATGCGGCCCATTTTAAAGGCGTCCGCTACAACAACGGCTCCATCGCCGCGGCGGCCTATGACAGAACGGGCCGGATGATCAGCCGCACGCGTCTTCGGACCGCGGACGGAAGAACCTCCATCTCCGTCTCTCCCGAGAAGAAAGCGCTCCGGGCAAACGGGCAGGATCTGTGCTTCCTGAACATTTCGCTCACCGGAGAAAACGGGGTGGTGAAATCCTCCGAGGACCGGAAGCTCACCGTCAAAGTGGAAGGCGCCGGAACGCTTCAGGGCTTCGGCTCCGCCCGTCCCTGCATGAGTGAAAACTTCGTGAGCGACTCGCACACTACCTTCTACGGCCGCGCGCTGGCCGTGATCCGGGCCGGTTATGAACCGGGACTCATCAGGGTCACTGTATCAGGCGAAGGACTCGCGCCGCAGACCGTCATCATCTGGACTGAATAAGGCTGCATTTTTCTGTTAAGAAATCCGCGAAAGGCGCATCCGCACTCTGATTTACTATCAGTTCGTGCGGCAATGCGCCTTTCTGTTATGTGTGCGTATCTTTACTTCTTCAGCGCGAATCAGCCGCCGATTCTGTTCATGCTCCTCGCTGCTCCGCTGCGCTCGCCGCCCGCAAAATCCGCGTGCATCTCCGGCTTCTCCGCGATCGCCCGCAGAAACTGCTCCCGCATCTCCGAAGGGGAAAGTCCCTTGATCGGGTATTCATCTGCCGAGTGAAGACAGGGCTTCAGCTTTCCGTCAGCCGTCAGGCGAAGCCGGTTGCACTTCCTGCAGAAATGCCGGTACACGGGACTGATGAGACCGATCCGCCCCGCGGCTCCGGGGAGCTGCCACAGCTCCGCGGTTCCCTCCTCGTCCGGAAGACGGATGAGATCAGGCAGCGCCGCGAGGACTCTCCCGTCCGGTATGAAGGCTTCAGGGCCGAAGCCGCTCTGTCCCCTGGTCGGCATAAGCTCAATGAAGCGGACATCGACCGGCCTGTCCCTCGTCAGCTCCGCCAGCGCGGGAATTTCATCCTCATTGAAGCCGCCGACCAGCACCGTATTGATCTTCACCTTGTCAAACCCGGCTGACAGGGCCGCCTCAATCCCCGCGAGGGCCGCGTCCAGACGGCCGACCCTCGTGACGGCGGCATATTTTTCCGGATCCAGTGTATCAAGGCTGATATTGACGCGGCTGACGCCCGCTTTCCGAAGCGGAACCGCGAGCTCCGGAAGCAGTGTCCCGTTCGTGGTCAGGCATACTTCCTCCACGCCCGGAACAGCGGCAGTCCGCCCGCAGATCGACAGGATGTTCTTCTTTACGAGCGGCTCCCCGCCCGTAATCCGCACCTTGCGGACGCCGAGAGACGCGGCCGTCTCCACTGCCAGGATCATCTCGTCCTCGCTCAGCATCTCATCGTGCCGGCGCCTTATGACGCCCTCCTCCGGCATGCAGTAGCGGCAGCGGAGGTTGCAGAAGTCGGTGACGGACAGTCTCAGATAGGTGATCTCTCTTCCGAATGTATCCCTGACGGCCATCACAGATTCCGGGACACTTCGGTGCAGGCCTTCATCGCCTCGATCACCGCGCTCCTGAACCCGCTCCGCTCCAGAACCCTGACTGCCTCAATGGTTGTGCCAGCCGGCGAACAGACCATGTCCTTCAGCTCTCCGGGGTGCTTTCCGGATTCCAGCACCATCTTCGCGCTTCCCAGGACAGCCTGAGCCGCAAAGGTATAGGCCTGCGCCCTCGGCATGCCGTCCGCGACCGCCGCGTCCGCCATGGCCTCAATAAACATGAAGACATAGGCCGGAGAGCTGCCGCTCACGGAAGTGACGACGTCCATCAGATGCTCGGGAACGATCTCCACCTTGCTGAAGGACCCAAGCAGACGGAGGGCCGTATCCAGCATCTCTTCCGTCACAAAGCTGTTCGGGCAGGCGGCCGTCATGCCCTCTCCCACCATGGCCGGCGTATTCGGCATGGTGCGCACGATCGGGAGATCCCTTCCAAACTGCTCCCGCAGCCAGGCCAGAGTTTTCCCGGGCGCGATGGTGATAATCAGCTGTCCCTCCTTCAGATGATCCCTGATCTCCGCGATCACGGCGGGATAGATCTGAGGCTTCACGGAAAGAAACAGAACATCCGCGCTCCCGGACACCTCCCTGTTGTCAGCCGTATACGCAACGCCCAGTTTGTGGGACACGCGATCCTCCAGATCCGCCACGGTAATGTCAAAGCGGCTCACGAGCTCTTCCCTTAAAATGCCGCCCATGATCGCCGACGCCATATTACCGCCGCCGATAAATCCGATTTTCATGACCGATTCTCCTTTTCATTTAATATGCAGCCGGTTTCCGTTTCTCCCGGCAATATCATTATACCCCCGAAGAGATTCCGGTTCAACGCGCAGACAGACTGCGGGGTCAGCGCCGGAGGCCGGAGCGGATGTCCCGGTTCAGCGAAGAAACAGGCCGCGCGGTATTCCGTATCCGCCCGTCCCCGTTTCCGCGGCATAGACCTCACAGTTGCCGATGTATCTGTTCCAGTAGCTCCCCCGGGAATCCGGCGTCAGATACTCGAGGGCGCCCTTCATGGCAATCGCGTGGGTGGAGATAAGGATATTCTTCTTTGAAGC
>CAYLHR010000158.1:0-4899 GCA_964383335.1 uncultured Lachnospiraceae bacterium | reverse complement strand
GGCGAAAGGCGCGGCGGCTGCTCAAAAAAGCCGGGGTCGAATATATCGTCTGTCCGCGCGAGGCGAAAAAGACGCGGAAATATCTGAGGAAACTGAAGTGGAAGGTCATCGGGGAGACGGACAATTATCTCGTCTACAGAAGGAGAAAGGTGTCATGATAAGTTTTTGCGGCAGGATCGGCGAAGTCTATGAGGAGATCAGGCGGGAAGATCTCCCGGATATCCATGCGGAGGGAATCCTCCTCGAGCACAGAAAGAGCGGCGCGAGAGTGGCGCTTCTCCCCTGTGAGGATAACAACAAGGTGTTCAATATCGCCTTCCGCACGCCGCCCGCGGATTCCACCGGCGTCGCGCACATCATCGAGCACACGGTCCTCTGCGGCTCGCGGGAATTCCCGCTGAAGGATCCCTTCGTGGAGCTCGTAAAGGGATCGATGAACACCTTCCTTAACGCCATGACCTTCCCGGATAAGACCATGTATCCGGTCGCCAGCACCAACGAGGCGGATTTCCGCAACCTGATGCACGTCTATCTGGACGCGGTTTTCTTTCCGAATATCTACCGGGAGCGGAATATTTTCCGCCAGGAGGGCTGGCACTACGAGCTGACGGATCCGGACGGGCCGCTCACCATAAACGGCGTCGTCTACAATGAGATGAAGGGCGCCTTCTCGTCGCCCGACGACGTGCTCGAGCGGGAGATGATGAACTGCCTCTTCCCCGCCACCTCCTACGGCGTGGAATCGGGCGGTGATCCGGAGGTGATCCCGGATCTGACCTATGAGCAGTATCTGGATTTTCACAGAAGATATTATCACCCCTCCAACAGCTACATCGTCCTTTACGGCGATGCGGATATGGAGGACGCCCTGGACTTCCTGGACGCGCACTATCTGTCAAAGTTCGACCGCATCCGGCCGGATTCCGGGATTTCGTACCAGGCGCCCTTCCGGAAGCAGAAGACCGTGACCCGGTATTATCCGGTCACGGCCGGGGAGGAGGACGGCAGGCAGACCTTCCTTAAGTGGAGCGCCGTCTGCGGGAATCCCTCCGACGTGGAGGAGATGATCGCCTTCGAGGCCCTGGATTACGCGCTCCTGTCCGCGCCGGGCGCCCCGGTCAGGCAGGCCCTGCTTGACGCCGGGATCGGTATGGACGTGTACGGGGAATTCACGGACGGAATTCTGCAGCCGTTTTTTTCCGTCGTCGCCAAATACGCCGGTGCCGGGGACGCGGACCGCTTCCACGGGATCATCCGCGGGGTGCTCAGCCGGGAGGCGGAGCAGGGCGTCAATCCCGTGTCCCTCGAGGCCGCCCTCAATTCCCTTGAATTCCAGTTCCGCGAGGCGGATTATTCCGTGTACCCCAAGGGACTCATGTACGCGATCCGCATGATGGACACCTGGCTCTACCGGGATGACGAGCCGTTTACGGCCCTCATGCAGCTGGACGCCTTCGCGGCGCTTCGGAAGAAAATCAAAGAGGGCTATTTTGAGACCCTGATCCGGGAAAAGCTGCTTGACAATCCCCACAGCGCGCTGCTTGTCCTAAGCCCCAGGGCGGGCATGCAGGAGGAGCGGGAGAGAGCCCTCGCGGAGAAGCTCGCGGCCTTTAAGAGCGGATTATCCTTTGAGGAGGTGCGGCAGATCGCGGATGAGACCCGGGCACTTGCGGCCTGGCAGGACCAGCCGGACAGCCCGGAGGCGGTCGCCTCCCTTCCCTTTCTCAAAAGATCGGATATCCGGAAGGAGGCCGCGGCGATCTCCAATATCGAGGCGGCCCTTCCCTGCCGGAATGCGGCGGGAGAGGAGGTCTCTCTTCCGGAGATCAGACACGAGGCCCCGTCCAACGGAATCGGCTACGCGGAGCTTCTCTTCGATGTGAAGCGCGTGCCGGAGGACATGATTCCCTATCTGGGGCTTCTGCGCTCCGTGCTTCTTAATGTCGACACGGACCGCTATACCTATATGGACCTCAACAACGCCGTAAATGTCAGCACGGGCGGCATCTCGGCCGGCATCGTCACATCCCCCGACCCTGAGGACGGGGACGGGTACAGAGCCTTCTTCGCCCTCCGCGGAAAGTCACTCTATTCCCGGCTTGATATCATGGCGGACCTGATGACCGAGGTGATGACGCGCTCGCATTTTGACGACGGAAAGCGGATCCGCGAGATGATCTCGCAGGTTCTGGCCCAGCTGCAGA
Organism: uncultured Lachnospiraceae bacterium; assembly: GCA_964383335.1. Taxonomy (GTDB): domain Bacteria; phylum Bacillota; class Clostridia; order Lachnospirales; family Lachnospiraceae; genus Chordicoccus. The sequence continues at coordinate 2,695 of CAYLHR010000158.1, read as the reverse complement.
TGACGCTGCAGCAGGCGGGTCACTCCGCGGCGGCGCTTCGGGCCTCCGCCTGCCTGTTCGCGGAGAACGCGTTCCAGGATCTGACGGGGGGCATCGCCTACTACCGCTTTATCGAGGACCTCGACGAGCGCTTCGATGAGGAGGGCGGTGAGATATGCCGCAGACTCGCGGAGCTGGCCGGCATGGTTTTCCGGCCCGGGAATCTCACCTTCAGCTGGACGGCGGAGAGGGAGCATCTGGGCGCGGCTGACCCGGCCTTCGGGAAACTGGCCTCCGCCCTCGCGGCGCAGCCGGCTTCCGCGGGAGCCGCGGACGGTCCGGTCTCCGTGAAGCCCTACGGCAGGAGAAGAGAGGGCTTTATCACGCCGGGCCAGGTACAGTTCGTGTCGCTTGCCGGAGATTTCTCCGGAAAGGGAATCCCCTACAGCGGGGCCATGGCCGTGTTCCGGCAGATCATGAGCTACGAGTACCTATGGCAGAATATCCGCGTGAGGGGCGGCGCCTACGGCTGCGGCGGATCTCTTAAGCGGAACGGAAACGGCGTATTTACATCCTACAGGGATCCGAACCTGCTCCGCACGAAGGACGTCTTCCTCAGGGTCCCGGACTATCTGGAGAAGTTTGACGCGGACGGGGAGGAAATGACGAAATACGTGATCGGCACCGTGAGCGGACTCGACACGCCGATGACGCCCTCCATGCTGGGCACGGTCTCCATGCGGTCTTATCTCAGCGGCATCACGCAGGAGATGCTGCAGAAGACCAGGGACGAGGTGCTCAGTGCCACGGCCGGGGATATCCGCGCGCTGAAGGACGCGGCCCGCGCGGTGGTGTCCGACGACTGCTTCTGCGTGATCGGGAGCGAGAGCGCCGTCCGGGAGGCGGCAGACGCCTTCGACAGCGTGGAGACACTGATCTGATGAGACGATAAGGAGACGCACATGCAGCAGAAAAAATCCGGATACGCCGCCATCATCGGCCGGCCGAACGTGGGGAAATCCACCCTGATGAACCACCTGATCGGGCAGAAGATCGCGATCACCTCGGACAGGCCGCAGACGACGCGGAACAGAATCCAGACGGTTCTGACGACGGATGAGGGGCAGGTCGTCTTCCTGGACACGCCGGGCTTCCTCCGGAAGACGCGGAACCGGCTGGGAGAATACATGCAGGAGGTGTCTGTCGGCGCGCTTCCGGACGCGGATGTCATATTGTGGCTCGTGGAGCCGTCCGCCTATATCGGGGAGGGCGACCGGGAGATCGCGGAGGAGCTCCGGAAGACGGACACCCCCGTCCTCCTCGTCATCAATAAGGTGGATACCATCAAAAAGGAGAGCATCCTTCCGGTGATCGGCGCGTGGCGGAAGGCGGGTGATTTTAAGGAGATCATCCCGGTCTCGGGTCTTAGGGAGACCGGCCTTCCGGATCTTCTGGAGTCGGTCTTCCGCTATCTGCCGGAGGGACCCTGTCTCTTCGACGAGGAGACGCTGACGGATCAGCCCATGCGGCAGATCGCGTCGGAGATCATAAGGGAAAAGGCGCTTCGCCTCCTAAGTGCCGAGGTGCCTCACGGCATCGCCGTCGTCATCGACAGATATAAGGAGAGGGAGGACGGCTTCACGGAGATCGAGGCCTCCATCGTCTGCGAAAAGAGCAGCCACAAGGGGATCATCATCGGAAAGGGAGGCGCCATGCTGAAACGGATCGGCACGGCGGCCAGACGGGAGATCGAGGAGCTCACGGGCGGCAGGGTGTATCTCAGGCTTTTCGTGAAGGTCAGAAAGGACTGGCGGGACAACGACTCGCTGCTCCGGGATTACGGATACAGCAGATAAGGAGGGCGCATGAGAGACTCTGTCGAGCTGGAGGGTGTCGTCCTGTTTGTCCAGCCGGTCGGGGAGTATGACAGGCGGCTCGTGATCCTGACGCGGGAGAGGGGAAGAATCACCGCCTTCGCGCGGGGGGCGAGACGGCCGAAAAGTGCGCTGATTGCGGTATCGAACCCCTTTGTGTTCGCGGTATTTACGCTCTATGAGGGGCGGGACGCCTATACGCTCGTCTCAGCCGACGCGGTGGACTATTTCGAGAGCCTGCCGCTTCAGGTGCCGGGCGCCTGGTACGGCTTTTACTTTCTGGAGCTGGCGGATTACTTCGGAAGAGAGAATCTGCCGGCGGAGGAGACCGTGAACCTGCTCTATGTCGCGCTCCGGGCGCTCCTTCGCGGACAGATGCCGCCGGAGCTCATACGCGGAGTCTTCGAGATCCGCATCCTCACGGAGAACGGGGTGTACGCCCCGCCGGATGAGGCGGACGGGCTCCTGACCAGCGCCCGGTACGCGATCCGCTACGCCGCGGCAAGCCCGCTTCCCCGCCTTTTTTCCTTCTCCCTTGAGGAGGAGGCGGCCTCCCAGCTGATCCGGGAGGCGTCGCGCGCGGTCCGGAGGGCAGTTGACCGGACGTTCAAAAGTATTGCTGTCATAGAGGAAATGAGTTAATATAATGTCGGTGTGACTATTTCTATGAGGAGAGGATTGATTATGGAAAAGACTATGGATAAAATCGTAGCCCTCTGCAAGAACAGGGGGTTTGTGTATCCCGGCTCCGAGATCTACGGGGGCCTCGCCAATACCTGGGATTACGGCAATCTGGGCGTGGAGCTGAAAAATAACGTGAAGAAGGCCTGGTGGCAGAAATT
>CAYLHR010000157.1:0-4956 GCA_964383335.1 uncultured Lachnospiraceae bacterium | reverse complement strand
TTAGGGAGGTGCTTTTCGACATGATGGACAAAAAGACCGGCCTGTGGATCTACAACAAGATGAATGAGATCCGCGACTTTGAGGAGACGGCCTGGACGCTGTTTACGGAAAACAAACTGCGCGGCTCCGTTCACCTTTACACCGGTGAAGAAGCGGTCGCAGCTTCTGTCTGCGCGCAGCTCACGGACGAGGATCTGATCGCATCCACCCACAGAGGCCACGGACACTGCATCGCAAAGGGCGCTGAGCTCGACAGAGCGCTCGCTGAGCTGATGGGCAAGGCGACCGGCTACTGCAAGGGACGCAGCGGCTCCATGCACATCGCTGATTTCACGAAGGGCAATCTGGGAGCCAACGCGATCGTCGGCGGCGGCATTCCGATCGCCACAGGTGGTGCGCTCGCTCTTAAGATGCAGAATAAACCGAACGTCGCGGTCGCCTTCTTCGGTGACGGCGCGTCCAACCAGGGCACCTTCCATGAGGCGATCAACCTCGCCGCTGTCTGGAAGCTGCCGATCATCTATGTCGTTGAGAACAATCAGTTCGGAATGACGGTGCCCGTATGGCAGTCCACCAGTGTCGAGAATATCTCGGACAGAGCCGCCGGCTACGGCATCGTGGGCATGACAGTTGACGGCAACGACGTCAATGCCGTCTATGACGCTTTCGCCCAGCTGAAGGAGAGAGCGCTTAAGGGCGAGGGCCCCTCCATTCTGGAGTGCAAGACTTACCGCTGGCGCGGACACTGGACCGGCGATCCGGAACCCTACAGAACCCGCGAAGAGGTCGAGGAGTGGAAGACAAACAAAGATCCGATCAAGCTCTTCCGTGCATGGCTGCTTGAGCAGAAGCTGGCGGATGAGAAGGAGCTCGACGAGATCGAAGCTGCTGCCGCCAAGAAGATGGAAGAGGCCGTGGAGTTCGCCGAGAACAGCCCCGAGCCCGATCCGGCACACGTACTTGACGACGTATTTTATGAAGGATGAGGAGGGCTTAAGATATGGCTAAAATGAGTTATGCACAGGCCATCCGCATGGTCATTGAGCAGGAAATGAAGCGCGACGAGCGCGTGTTCGTCATGGGTGAGGACGTCGAGAAGCTCGGCGGCGTGTTCGGCACGACCCGTGACCTCTATAAGGAATTCGGCGTTGACCGGATCCGCAACACCCCGATCTCCGAATCGGCGATCGTCGGCGCCGCTCTCGGCGCTGCCTGCGCGGGCATGCGCCCGATCGCGGAGCTGATGTACTGGGATTTCGCCTTTGTCTGCGCGGACCAGATTTTCAACCAGGTCGCAAAGACCCGCTACGTCTTCGGCGGAAACGCTGTGATTCCGCTTGTTATCCGCAGCCAGCAGGGAACGGGCCGCGGCAACGCCGCGACGCACTCCCAGTCCGTGGAGAGCATCTTCATGCACATTCCGGGCTTGAAGGTAGTCTGCCCGTCCACTCCCGCTGAGGCCGCCGGACTTCTCCGCACGGCGATCCGCGACGACAATCCGGTCTGCTTCTTCGAGCACAAGGCTCTGTACGTGAAGAAGGGCGAGGTTCCGGAGGATCCCGAATTCATGGTCCCCTTCGGAAAGGCGGATGTGAAGAGAGAGGGAACGGATGTCACAATCGTGGCGAATCTTCTCTATGTGCCGCGCGCTCTTGAGGCGGCCGATGAGCTGGCCAAGGAGGGAATCTCCGCCGAGGTTATTGATCCCCGCACGCTTGTACCGTTTGATTATGATACGATCGCTGACAGCGTAAAGAAGACAGGACGTCTCGTGGTTGTGCACGAAGCGCATGAGAATAACGGCTGGGGCGCTCAGGTGTGCGCGAAGGTCGGCCAGATGGTATTCCCGTATCTGGACGCCGCGCCGAAGCATCTTGGTGCAAAGGCCTGCCCGCTTCCCTTCAACCCGGGTCTCGAGGCTGCCGTAATCCCCAGCATCAAGGAGATCATGGACGCCTGCAAGGCTGCTCTTTACCGCTAAGAAAGGAGCATCAGTTATGGCTTCGATTGTCATTATGCCCAAGCAGGGCCTCATGATGGAGGAAGGCGTTCTCACCCAGTGGCTGAAGAACGAGGGCGATCAGGTGACGGCCGGCGAGCCGCTCTTCGAGATGGAGACGGACAAGCTGACGATCACGATGGACGCCGAGGTGAGCGGCACCCTGCTTAAGATCATTCATCCCGCCGGCGATACGGTTCCGATCACAAAGCCGATCGCGATCGTAGGTGAGCCCGGCGAAGACATTTCGGCGCTTCTCGGAGAAGAGGCGGGAGCAGCTCCCGCCGAAGAAGCTCCCGCGGCTGCAGAAGAAGCGGCGGCTCCGGAGGCAGCGGCTCCCGTTCAGGCGGCACAGCGCGCCCCCGGCGAGAGAGTGTTCTCCACACCCCGTGCGCGTCTTCGCGCCGATGAGAACGGGCTTGATATCGCCGAGGTTCCGGGATCCGGTCCGGACGGTCTTGTGATCGAGCGGGACGTGAATGCCTACGCGGAGAACAGACCGCTTGTGAGCCCGCTTGCAGCCAATATCGCAAAGGCGCAGGGCGTCGATCTCACCGGCGTCGCCGGCTCCGGCCCGAACGGAAAGATCATGGTCTCCGATATCTCCGGAGCTCCCGCCGAGGAAGCCGCTGCGGCTCCCGCGGCCGAGGCTGCGGCTCCCGCCCAGGCTTCCCGCGGAACGCATACCGAGAGAATGTCCGGCATGCGGAAGGCTATCTCCAGAAATATGCTGGCCAGCAAGGAGACCAACGCCCAGACCAGCCACCGCATGACAGTGGATATGGGTGAGGTCATCAAGCTCCGCAATCAGTACAAGAAGCTTGAGATCAAGGTTTCCTTCAACGACATCATCGTCCGCGCCTGCGCGAAGGCCCTTCAGGATATGCCGATCGTAAATGCGAGTGTGGACGGCGACAATATTGTTTATCACGACTATGTGAATGTCGGAACCGCTGTTTCCGTACCGAACGGCCTGATCGTTCCGGTGATCAAGGATGCCGATATCATCGGCCTTAAGGGAATTGCGGAGAAGTCGGCGGAGCTCATCGCCAAGGCGCGCGACGGCAAGCTGACGGATGCCGATTATCACGGCGGCACATTTACCGTATCTTCGCTCGGTATGTTCGGCATCGACGACTTCGTGGCGATCATCAATCCGCCTGAATCCGCGATCCTCGCGGTGGGCAAAATCGCCAAGCGGCCGGTTGTCGTGACAAATGCCGACGGCGAGGACGAGATCGTGATCAGATCTCTCTGCAATTTCTGCCTCAGCTATGACCACAGGATTATCGACGGCGCCGAGGCTGCGAAGTTCCTGCAGGCGCTGAAGAATTATCTTGAGAATCCGGTACTGCTGATCTGAAGGAGAGAGCATTATGCAGAAATTTGATGTGATCGTCCTGGGCGGAGGCCCGGGCGGATATGAGTGCGCGATCCGCTGCAGCGACAACGGCCTTAAGACCGCTCTTGTGGAAGAGGCCGAGCTGGGCGGAACCTGCCTCAACAGGGGCTGCATCCCGACAAAGACGCTGCTTCATTCGGCGGATGTTTATCATGACGCGAAGAACAGCGAGATGTTCGGGGTCAGCACCGGCGAGGTCACGTTTGACTACGGGAAGATCATCGAGCGCAAGAACGCGGTCGCCGCGCAGCTCCGCAACGGTGTCGGCTTCCTGGAGAAGAGCCACGGCGTCACGGTTTTCGCTCAGCGCGGAACCGTGGCGGACCGGAAGACCGTGAAGCTGGCGGACGGAGAGGAGATCTCCTGCGACAACCTGATTCTGGCGACGGGTTCGCTTCCGGCCAGAATTCCGATCCCGGGCGTGGATCTTCCGGGCGTCGTGGACTCCACGGGTCTGCTCGATATGACGGTCTGCCCGAAGCACATTATCATTGTCGGCGGCGGTGTCATCGGAGTGGAATTCGCCACCTTCTATTACAGGATCGGCGTCAAGGTCACCATCCTTGAGATGCTCGACAGAATCCTTGCGCCTCTCGACAAGGACGTGTCTGACTTTGTCGCGGCGGAGCTGGCCTCCTGCGGCGTTGAGATTAAGACCGGCGTCAGAGTGGAGGAGATCGAGGAAGGGTTCACCGTAAAATATTCCGCCAAGGACGGGACCAAGGGTTCGGCCGAGGGCGATGTCGTTCTCATGGCGGGCGGCCGCGTCGCGAATACCAGGGGAATCGGCCTTGAGGAGGTCGGCGTCCGCATGGACAGAAGAGGCTTCGTGGAGGTCGACGGACTCTGCAGGACCAACGTGCCGGGCATCTACGCCATCGGCGACATGAACGGAAAGATGCTGCTCGCGCATGTGGCATCCGCGCAGGGACTTCTGGTCGCGGACGTCATTGCGGGCAAGCCGCGCAGACAGATCAACCTGAACAGGGTTCCCTCCTGCGTCTACTGCAGCCCCGAGGCGGCCATGGTCGGCATGACCGAGGAGCAGGCGAAGGCGACCGGGAGAGAGATCGGAACGGGTATCTTCAATCTGTCCGGCAACGGCAAGGCGCTCAGCATGGGTGAGAACAAGGGCATTGCGAAGTTCGTTTTCGACAAAAAGACGGACGAAATTCTCGGATTCCATGTTGTGGGACCCCGCGCGACGGATCTTGTGGCAGAGGTCGCAGCCGTCATGGAGTGCGAGGGAACCATCGGCGAGATCGGCATTACCGTACATCCGCATCCCACGGTCAGCGAGGTGGTTCTTGAAGCCGCCCACATGTGCCACGGCGGCAGCGTGAACGCACCGAAGGCCCGCAAATAAGGAACACGCGGTGAGCGGATAAACCGAAAACCAAAAAAACAAAAGAACCCCGGCTTCCGGCTGATGGATTGAAAGATCACATCGGCGGGAGGCCGGGGTTTTATCATTTTATGATGTTTTGTTTTATGATCTTTCTGCAGCTTTATAATCCATCTGCAGTTTAATGATCCTGCTGCAGCTTTATAATCC
>CAYLHR010000156.1:0-5005 GCA_964383335.1 uncultured Lachnospiraceae bacterium | reverse complement strand
AACGACGGTTTCCGCCTAGGGAAAATTGACAATGACTCAGAAATGTTGATTTAAATAGTATACATATCGAAAGAGAAGCAGACGCCCGCCGTCTGCTTTTTTTGTGAAAAATTCTACCAAAACCCGGAAAATCGTCCATGTCCATTTCCCCCGGAAAAATCTAAGATGTAAGCACAGTCAAACAAGAGCTCTGTTTGCGTGAAATCATCAAAGCGCGGATTTCATCCGCGCGCCGTACAACAAAAACTGAAGGAGAAATTATGAGAAGAAAACTCATCAGCACACTTCTTTGTGCAACAATGGTCGGATCCCTTCTTGCCGGCTGCGGCGGCGCTTCCTCTGCTGAGAGCGCGGCTCCGGCTGCCGAGTCCGGAGCTGCTGAGGCGGCTGCGGAGGCACCGGCTGACGGCGACATCAAGATCGGCGTTTCCATCTGGAGTTCCACGGACGTTCTCGGTTCCCAGTGCAAGCTGATCCTCGACGAGGCTGCTAAGGCTCTCGGCGTTCAGGTTCAGTATGTTGACCAGGGACACGTATCCGAGAAGGTGACGGCTTCCGTCGAGCAGCTCTGCGCTGCCGGCTGCCAGGGCATCATCATCTGCAACTCCTCTGATACAGAGATGGCTTCCGCTATCAAGACCTGCAATGACAACGGCGTTTATCTTGCGCAGTTCTTCCGCGTCATCAACCAGGAGACCAGCGCTGACATCTATAAAGCCGCTACGGATTCCGCTTACTACATCGGCGCGGTTCATGAGAATGAGCCGGAGAACGGTGAGAAGCTTGTCCAGATCCTTCTTGACAAGGGCGACAGAAACATCGGTCTCATCGGCTGGGAGCAGGGCGATGCCACATGGCTCGGCAGATGGGAAGGCTACAAGGCCGGTGTTGAGAGGTGGAATGCGGAGCATCCGGATGATCCGGCTACGCTTTCCGAGCCTCAGTACGCGGGCACCTCTTCTGAGGGCGGCTCCAAGGCTGCGGAAGCTCTGATGAGCGCTGACCCGAACCTTGACGCTCTGATTCCGGCCGGCGGCGGCGGAGATCCGCTTCAGGGCGCGATCGCGGCTGTTGAGCGTGCGAAGAAGACGCAGGATATCGACATCGTCTCCACAGACTTCCTTCCGGACCTCGGCGAGAGACTTGAGAACGGCTCCATGGCCGGTGAGTCCGGCGGACATTACTGCGATCCGCTGTTCGCCTTCATGGCTGTGTACAACGCGATCAAGGGCAACTACACGAACATCGCGGGCACATTCGAGGATATCCCGTTCCCGTATCTGTATGTCGCGTCTCCCGAAGACTACGCTGATTATGAGAAGTACTTCGTCGACCAGCTTCCCTACACGGATGATGAGCTCGTTGAGATGGCTTCTCTCGACATGGAAGGCCTGAAGGCCAAGGCTGCTTCCCTCTCCATCGAGGACGCGGCATCGAGATCCGGTCAGTAATCATGCGGCTGATCCGGGTGCGGGGCGGACTGCAGAATCATGCAGACAGAAAGATCTGCATCCGGAAATCATATATACAGCACGAATAGGACAGTTCGGGCCGGCGTCGCGCCGCGATGCCGGCCCGTATTATCGAACGAGGTGATAAAAAATGGCTTCTTCTAATGAGAAAAAAGGAACGGGCGGACTGTCCGGAACCGCGAAAGGCTACCTCATTTTGATCGGACTTGTGGTGCTTTCCTGGGCGGTGTTCAAGATCCTCTCCCCCGCCAACTTCGGTTCTCCCAAGAACCTTCTTAGCTACTTTGAGGCTTCGCTGCTCGCCGCGGTCGGAGCGGTCGGATTTTACTTTGTCATGGTCATGGGGATGTTCGACTTCTCCATCGGCGCCAACATCATGCTCTCCGCGATCGTGGGCTGCGTCTTCGCCACACGTTTCGGGATGGGCTACGCCGGACTCATCATCGGCAGCGTTCTGACAGGCGCGATCGTCGGCCTTCTGAACGGCTTTTTCTACGTCAAGCTCCGGATCCCCTCGATGATCGTGACGACCGGTCTCGCGCTCATCTATGAGTCCGTCGCCAACTATATCGCGGGCGGCGTGGAGCAGACGCTTCCTTCCAATCTGCGTGCCTTCGGCCAGATGCCGGGCAACCTGATCCTTGCGCTTCTCGCTTTCGCGGCGGCGTATCTTCTTCTCAACTACACAAAGGTCGGTACATATACCTATGCGATCGGCAGTAATGAATTTGTCGCAAAGAACATGGGAATCAACGTCAACTTCTACAAGGTTCTGGCGTTTATCATAAGCGGTGCTTTCCTCGGAATCATGGCTGTTCTCACCATCAGCTACGGCTCCTCCATGGTCGCCGTGACGGGCATGGCCTCCATGAGCCGGAACTTCGTTCCCACGATGGGCTGCTTCTTCGGACTGGCATTCAAGAAATACGGCATGCCGCTTCCGGCCATCATCATCGGTGAGTTCGTGATCAATATCATTTTCTTCGGCTTTATCGCCCTCGGAGCGCCGACCGCGATCCAGGACGTCATCACGGGCCTTGCGCTGCTCATCGTCGTCACCCTGACAACCAAGGTCGCCAAGGGCGAGATCGTCAAGTGATCGAAAGGAGGACAGGCAATGAGTGAAGTCAGATTACAGGTACAGCACGTATGCAAATCCTTCGGAATCACAAAGGCTCTGCAGGATGTATCATTTAATATCAATAAGGGCGAGGTTCACGCCCTGATCGGAGAGAACGGATCCGGCAAGTCGACCCTGACGAATTCTCTCACGGGCATTTATCAGAAGGACAGCGGCACATTTATCCTGGACGGGAAGGAAATCCATCCGAAGAACCAGGTCGAGGCCAACAACGAGGGCGTCTCGATCATCGTTCAGGAGCTGGGAACGCTGGACGGCCTGACCGTCGCGGAGAACATTTTCCTCGGCCATGAGGACCGCTTCGTGAAAATGGGCATCAAGAACACGAACGCCATGAACCGCGAGGCGACGGAGCTTCTGAGGAAGTACGGCTTTGAGCGCATCAAGGCGTCGGACATGATCGAGAACTACAATTTCGAGGACAGAAAGCTGGTCGAGATCGTAAAGGCGACCTACTTCACCCCCAAGATCGTGGTCATCGACGAGACAACGACGGCGCTCTCCCAGGAGGGCCGCGAGGAGCTCTACAAGCACATGAACCGCATCCGCGAGGAGGGCAACACGGTCATCTTCATTTCCCATGACCTGCCCGAGGTCCTGCGCATGTCCGACACCATTACCGTTCTGCGCGACGGCGTGTACATTGATACGGTAAAGAGCGCGGATGTGGACGAAGAGGGACTCAAGAAACTCATGGTCGGCCGCGAGGTCACAGGTGATTATTACCGCGCGGACTACGGCGAGAAGGTCTCCGACGAGGTGGTCATGTCCGTTAAAAATGTGACCGTTCCCGGCCTCATCCACAACATCTCCTTCGAGCTTCATAAGGGAGAGATCCTGGGCTTCGGCGGTCTGTCCGAGTCCGGCATGCACGAGATTGGAAAAGCCTGCTTCGGCGCCTCCTTTGACAGAGAGGGCAGCGTGACGCTGGCGGACGGAACGGCCATCAACGATATCCCGACGGCCATAAAGCACAGCATCGCCTACACGTCAAAGGACCGCGACAACGAGTCCATCGTCATGAATCAGAGCATCGGAGACAATATCTGCCTGCCGTCGCTCGATGATCTTGCCAACGGCATGCACATGCTGAGCGATAAGAAGCTGAAGGAATTCGCCAATAAGTACGCGGCGGAGATGTCCACCAAGATGCAGAGCGTCGACCAGTTCGTATCGGATCTGTCCGGCGGAAACAAGCAGAAGGTCGTGCTCGCGCGCTGGATCGGCAAGGATTCCGATATCCTCGTCCTCGACAGCCCGACGCGAGGCATCGACATCAAGGTGAAGCAGGACATCTATCAGCTGATGGACCGCATGAGAAAGAGCGGCAAGTCGATCATCATGATCTCCGAGGAGCTGATGGAGCTCATCGGAATGTGCGACCGGATCATCATCATGAAGGACGGCGCGATCAGCGGCGAGCTGATGCGCGATCCGGAAATGGATGAGAACAGCCTCATCGCGAGCATGGTTTAAGGAGGAGTGGTCATGGCAGAAAACAGTAAGGCGGCAGCGGTCTCGAAGGAAGAGGCCCTGGAAAAACAGTCAAAAATGAATATGATCCGATCCGCTCTCCCCATCGTGGGGCTGATCGCGGTGTTCGTGATCTTCAACGTGCTCACCAAGGGCGGCATGTGGCAGAGCAGGAGCCTGGTCCTCAACCAGGTGTACGTCACGATGATTTCCGCGACCGGCGTATTTTTCATCATGACAATGGGAGGCCTTGATTTCTCCCAGGGCTCCATCCTCGGAATCGCTTCTATCGTGGTGTGTGTTCTCTCCAAGGTGAACATTTTCCTCGCGGTCATCGGCGGCATCGCGGCAGGAGCGGCAATCGGCGCGGTCAACGGCTTCTTCTATGTGAACCGGAAGATCAAGTCCTTCATCGTCACGATCTGCACGATGTTCCTCTTCCGCGGATTCATCAAGTACATGGCCTCCAATTCGCCCGTGGCGGCGAGCATGGCGGTCTATGACTACGACACCCCGGCGGTCAAGCTCGGCATCACGCTCGCGGTGCTCATCATCGGCTTCGTGATCTTCCGCTTCACCAAGTTCGGCATGTACCTGAAGGCCATCGGAGCGGGAGAGAAGGCCGCGAAGTTCGCCGGCATCCGCACCGATAAGATGAAGTTCCTCATCTATGTGCTGGCAGGCGCCATCACGGGTCTCGCGGCATTCGTCAACATCGTGAAGAACGGCTCGGCTACGGCTAACGTCGGAAACCAGCTCGAGACGCAGATCCTCATCGCGCTCGTCCTCGGCGGCATGCCGATCTCCGGCGGCGCCAAGGTCCGCTTCGAGAATATCATCGTCGGCGCCATGCTCTACACGGTGCTGAACAACGGCCTCTCCATGATGGGCCTCACCACTCAGGCGATGCAGCTCATCC
>CAYLHR010000155.1:0-5037 GCA_964383335.1 uncultured Lachnospiraceae bacterium | reverse complement strand
TTTCTCTTCGGAAGACTCGTCCAATGCATCCAGCTCATCAGAAGCCTGATCTTCTTCCGCTAATCATTCAATTCCTCCCGGGGCCGCGCCTCCTCGGCAACTGCCCCTTACAAAAAGTCCGGAAAAATGGTAAAATGTAAAACAGTGAGGTGAATAATATGACCTGGAAGACCGGTGACACAGCAGTACATCTCCGGGACGGCATCTGCGAGATAACAGGTATCACGGAGGTGGCAAGAAAATTCGAGAAACCAGAAAGCTACTTTGTTCTGCAGCCTCTCTACGAGGCATCCTCAAAACTCTACATTCCGCTTGAGCGCGCGGATCAGTTTCTGCGCGCGCCGCTCACAAAGGATGAGGCCGAGGAGCTCATCCGGAAGATTCCGGATTCGGGCGAGGTCTGGATCGACGACGAGAAGAAGCGCCAGCTGATGCTCGCGGACGCGAGAAAGAACGCCTCCCTCGAAACCCTGCTCGGACTTGTGCATCTCTTCTATGAGAAGAAAGAGGAGATGACCGGGGCCGGACGGAAGTTCCACTCAACCGATGAGCAGTTTCTGAAGGACATGGATATACGCGTAAACCGCGAGTTCGCATACGCGCTCGGGATCAGCCCCGACGAGGTGCCCGCGTACATCCACCGCACCCTGCACAATCTTTAAGGTAAAAGCCCTGCCCTGGTCAGGGCATTTTTTATGCGCCTGTAGTGCATGAAGGCGCCGCCCTCCTCGAGCCGGCCCATTTCCTCAAAGGTCGCGAGCCGGAACGCGCTCGCCTCCCGCCGGTCAATTATCACGTCCTCCTCCCGGAAATCCGCGAACACATGATAAATGTCCACAAAATAATTGTCGCCCCGGGCGAGATCCTCGTTCGAATACATATCGATGAGACGGATCTCCGCGTCTGACAGATCAAGGCCCGTCTCCTCACGCACCTCCCGCAGCACGGCGTCGCGGGACGTCTCCCCGGCCCTCACGCCGCCGCCCGGCACCTCCCATGCGCCGGGTGCCCAGTGCTTGTCCGCCGCCCGCCTCGTGATGAGGAAGGTGTGGTCCGTCCGCTCGACGATGCAGAGCACGATGAGGCAGTACTCCCCTTTCTTAAGGAAGCTTCCCTTCCGCACCATGGTTCTCCCGGTATTTGCTTTATTCTCATCATATATGTCAAAACGCTCTTCCATATTTCCTTTTTGTCTCTCTCTTCAGTTGAATCTCTTTATATTGTCTTTCGGAATCTCTATCCGTCTTCCCTGACCGCTGTCTCTTCCGTCTCATCCTTAACACGTGCGTCACGCGGCAGACTTCTCAGTCCGCCGGAAGATGAAGCCCGATCTCCGACAGGGACTCCCCGTCGTGCGGATTCCCCGGCGCGAAATTCGGGAGCGGCGGCTGCGAGTCCCCGAAGGGCCTGCCGGTGATGCGGTCGTAGAGGGCCTTCGGCTTTACGGCGGAGACGCATTTTCCCATCACGACCAGCCGCCTCGTGGACTCGGAGGTGCAGGTCGACAGATAGGCGATCTTGTCCAGCACCGTGAGCGGGACGTCCGTCTCCACATCCGACTGCTCCCGCATGAGCTTCGCCCACTTAAGAAACGCGCTGCCGTTAAAGGTATACAGAAGAAACGCGTCCGAATCAATCTGCGTGTTGAAGACGGAGAAGATCTTGTAGCGGTAGGAGCCGTAGGGCGTCAGGATCCAGAAATAGGGATTCCTGTCGCAGACCTCCTGATTATTCAGATACTTCAGGCTTCCGAACATGCTCCCGTTTCCCATATTGTGGCCGTAGATCAGGGTATTGGGATCCGCAAAATCCGGATAATTGATATAGTCCATGAAAATGGAGCCGGCAAAGGCGCTCTCCTTCCGCTCGTTGTGGTGCAGATAGAAATCATTGTCCGTCGACTGCATGATCGGATAGCTGATCTGGGGCAGGGCGTCCACATACAGCCAGCCCATGATGTCCGGGTTGATCCGGTACATCTCCGCCCAGTCGATCTCAAGCGGCGGTTCCGCGTCCTCGACGATGTCCGGCTCCGAGGGCTCCCGCTCCCCTCCCGCGCTGCCGGACACAAAGAAACGGGACGGGGCACTGCTCTCCGGCAGCTGCAGCTCCGCGGCGCGCGCGGAAAGCGCCCCGCACCGGGACACCGCCGCAAGAGCGGCCGCGGCCAGCGCGAGCATCACAAAGAGTGCAGTCAGTTGTCCGGTCCGTTTCCCTCTCCTCATCTCCATGCTCTTCTTATTTCCTGTTGACGGATGCATCGGTTTATGCTAATATGCATAGGTCGGCAAAAACGACACAGGGGAATCCTCTAATGGTAGGAGAGCGGTCTCCTAAACCGTCACTGGGGGTTCGACTCCCTCTTCCCCTGCTGGACCCGGAGCCTATAAGGCTCCGGGTTTTTTGTCTCTCTTTCGGCTTCTCTTCTGCGGAATCACTTCCGCCCCGCAAAGAATCACCCTGCTTCTCACAGGATCATCGAAAGGCCGATCCGCTTCTTCTTGAGATCGATGCTCACGACCTTGACCTCCACAACATCCCCGATGCTGACGACGTCGAGCGGGTGCTTCACAAACTTCTTCTTCGACATCCGGGAGATGTGGACCAGACCGTCCTCATGTACGCCGATATCCACAAACGCACCGAAATCGACGATATTCCGCACCGTACCCTTAAGTACCATGCCCTCCTTCAGGTCCTCGAGGTCACACACATCGCTTCTTAATACAGAAAGCGGCATATCCTCGCGCGGGTCGCGTCCCGGCTGTCCCAGCTCCTTTACGATATCCCGGAGCGTCGGCTCACCGATTCCCAGCTCCTCCGCCGTCTTTCCGTAATTGCGGATCTTAACCGAGACGGGTCCCTCTTTCAGGGCGCTGATCTCAAGGCCCGTTTTCTCAAGAAGCTTTTCCGCCGCGGCGTAGGACTCGGGGTGAACGCCCGTGTTATCGAGCGGGTTGGACCCATCCCTGATCCGCAGGAAACCGGCGCACTGCTCGAAGGCCTTGGGCCCCAGCTTCGGCACATTCAGCAGCTGCTTTCTGCTGGTAAAATGCCCGTTCTCCTCGCGGTATGCCACGATATTCGACGCGACCGCCTTCGTGATGCCGGAGATATAGGTGAGCAGGGGAGCCGACGCCGTATTGAGATCGACGCCCACACGGTTCACGCAGTCCTCGACGACGCCGCCGAGCGCATCCCCCAGCTTCTTCTGATTCATATCGTGCTGATACTGGCCCACGCCGATGGCCTTGGGATCGATCTTTACGAGCTCCGCCAGCGGGTCCTGTACGCGCCGCGCGATCGAGGCCGCGCTTCGCTGTCCCACGTCGAAATTCGGAAACTCCTCCGTGGCAAGCTTACTCGCGGAGTAGACCGAGGCGCCGGCCTCGTTGGTGATCACATACATGACCTTTTCCGGAATGGTTTTCAGGAAGTCCGTGAGAAACTGTTCCGACTCCCTGGAGGCGGTCCCGTTTCCGACAGAAACCAGTGTCACGTGATACGCCCGGATGAGCTCCGTGAGAACCCGCCTGGCCTCCGCCTTCTTCGTCTCGTTGGTCGGAGCGGTGGGATAAATGACGGCCGTATCAAGCACCTTGCCGGTCGGGTCGACCACCGCGAGCTTGCAGCCCGTGCGGAAGGCCGGATCCCAGCCGAGTACGGTCTCGCCGCTGATGGGCGGCTGCATGAGATACTGCGTCAGGTTCTTCTTGAATACTTCAATGGCGCCGTCCTCGGCCTGTTCGGTGAGTTCTCCGCGCAGCTCATTTTCAATAGAAGGCGCGATCAGCCGGTGATACGCGTCTGCGATCGCCGCCTGAAGGACAGGCGCCGTCTCCGGATCCTCCCGCCGGATCACGCGGCGGTTCATGGATCTCAGAATATCCTCCTCCGGGGCCTCAAGCCGCACGGTCAGCTTCTTCTCCTTTTCGCCCCGGTTGAGCGCGAGCGTCCGGTAGCCCGTCATCTTCTCAAGTCTGCTCTCAAATCCGTAATAGGTCGCGAAGACGCCCTTCTCATCCTCCTCCTTCTTCTCGGAGCGGATGATCCCGTATCCCCGTGTCCGGTTCCGGATCCATGTGCGGAATTCGGGGTTGTCGGAGATGTGCTCAGCGATGATGTCGGACGCGCCGGCCACCGCCTCCTCCGGGCTTGTTACTCCCTTTTCCTCACTCACAAAATGAGCCGCGTAAGCCATAAGCGGCCCCTCCACCTTCTGCAGCAGGATCCGGACCGCCAGGGGCTCCAGCCCCTTCTCTCTGGCAATCATGGCCCTCGTGCGGCGCTTCTGCTTATACGGACGGTAGAGATCCTCCACCGCGACCAGGGTCACCGCCTCCCGGATCTGCTTTTCCAGCTCCGGCGTAAGCTTTCCCTGCTCCTCGATGCTCTTAAGAACAGCGGCCTTTCTCTCCTCCAGACCGCGGAGATAGGTCAGTCTCTCATAGAGATTTCTCAGCTGCTCGTCATCCAGAGAGCCGTGCTTCTCTTTTCTGTATCGCGCAATAAAGGGAATGGTATTTCCCTCATCGAGAAGGGCGATCACGGCATTGACCTGCCACTCCTCTATGCCGAGCTCCTGCGCGATCATCTGCGGAATATTCATCCTTACAACCTCTTTGCTTTGTAGTCATGCCGCCCGCTTATTTCGCGGGCCGGGGTTTTATCCCCGCTCTTATGTTCTGCATAAAAATGCGGCACTGTCCTATTTTACCCGATTTTCACACTCCTGAAAATACAAAAAACTCCCTGAAATCAATCAGGGAGTCGGGACGTACCCTCAAAACCGCATATACATCTAAAAGCAATCCTATGGTCAGGCCTCGTCCGATTAGTAACAGTCAGCTCCATGCATTACTGCACTTCCACCTCTGCCCTATCAACCTCATCGTCTCTAAGGGGACTTACTTCCTCGAAGGAATGGGAGAACTCATCTTGAGGGGGGCTTCACGCTTAGATGCCTTCAGCGTTTATCCCTGCCCCGCTTGGCTACCCGGTTATGCACTTGGCAGTCCAGCCGGTGCACCAGCGGCG
>CAYLHR010000154.1:1938-5101 GCA_964383335.1 uncultured Lachnospiraceae bacterium | reverse complement strand
GGCTCCATCGTCTCCTACGCCCTCGGCATCACGCAGCTCGACCCGATCCGCTACTCGCTCCTTTTTGAGCGCTTTCTGAATCCGGAGCGGGTATCCATGCCGGATATAGACGTCGACTTCTGCTTCGAGAGGAGGCAGGAGGTCATCGACTACGTCGTCCGCAAATACGGCCGCGACCGCGTCGTCCAGATCATCACCTTCGGCACGATGGCGGCGCGGGGCGTGATCCGGGACGTGGGGCGGGCCCTGGATCTTCCCTACTCCGAGTGCGACCGCATCGCCAAGATGGTTCCGAGGGAGCTGAATATCACCCTTGACCGGGCCCTCACCATGAACCCGGAGCTCCGGAAGGAATACGAGGGAAATGAGCAGGTCCGCTATCTCATCGACATGTCCCGCCGCCTGGAGGGACTGCCCAGAAATTCCTCCATGCACGCGGCGGGCGTCGTGATCTCCAAGAAGCCGGTGGTGGAATATGTCCCGCTCGCGAGGGCGCAGGTCGGCTCCATCACGACGCAGTACACGATGACGATCCTCGAGGAGCTGGGACTTCTCAAGATGGACTTTCTGGGCCTTCGGACGCTCACCGTCATTCAGAACGCGGAGCGCCTGGTGAATCAGAGAATCGCGGACGGCAGGCTGGCCGCGGATGAGGCGGATCCCTCGCTTGCGGGAATGCCGGAGGAGGAGCGGGTCTTTGACATAAACCGCGTGAACCTCGATGACCCCAAAGTCATGGACATGATCGGGAGGGGCAGATGCGAGGGCGTATTCCAGCTGGAGAGCGCCGGGATGAAATCCTTCATGAAGGAGCTGAAGCCGCATTCCCTCGAGGACATCATCGCCGGGATCGCCCTCTACCGGCCGGGCCCCATGGATTTCATTCCGAGATACATTAAGGGCAAGGATCACCCGGAGACGGTCCACTACGACACGCCCCTTATGGAGCCGATCCTCGCGCCGACCTACGGCTGCATCGTCTATCAGGAGCAGGTCATGCAGATCGTCCGGGACCTGGGCGGCTACAGTCTCGGCAGGTCCGACCTGGTCCGCCGGGCCATGTCGAAGAAGAAGGCCTCCGTCATGGAGAAGGAGCGGAAGAACTTCATCTTCGGAAATGCGGAGGAGGGGGTGCCAGGATGCGCGGCAAACGGCATATCCGAGGACGTCGCCAGCCACATTTTCGATGAAATGACGGACTTCGCGAAATACGCCTTCAACAAGAGCCACGCCGCGGCCTACGCGGTGGTTTCTTGCCAGACGGCGTATCTGAAGTACTACTATCCGGTGGAATTCATGGCGGCGCTTATGACCTCCGTCATCGACAACACGGACAAATGCGCGGAATATCTTCTCTACTGCCGGTCGAACGGAATTGAAATCCTGCCCCCCTCCGTCAACGAGGGGGAGGGGCGCTTCTCGACGGAGGGAGGAGCCATCCGGTGCGGCATGTACGCCGTCAAGTCGGTCGGCCGCGGCGTGATCGACCACCTCGTGGAGGAGAGAGAGAACAACGGGCCGTACACGTCTCTCCGCGATTTCATCACAAGGACCTACGGGAAGGATATCAACAAGAGAGCGGTCGAGAATCTCATCAAGGCAGGGGCCTGCGACTGCTTCGGCGCGACCAGGAAACAGCTGATACAGGTGTATCCGATGCTCATGGATCAGGCGGCCAGCGAAAGCAGGGAGCTGATCAGCGGGCAGATGTCGCTGTTCGACTTCATGGCGCCCGAGGAGAAGAAGGCCTATGAGGTGAACTACCCGGATGTGGGAGAGTTCTCCAGGGAACTGGTTCTCTCCTTTGAGAAGGAGGTGCTCGGCATATATCTTAGCGGGCATCCGCTGGAGGAGTACGAGCAGCTCTGGCGAAGCCGGATCACGGCGGTCACGACGGATTTCGCGCTCGACGAGGAGACCGGCCTGTCCCGCGTGCGGAATGACGCGAGGGAGTGCATCGGGGGAATCCTCTCCGCAAAGACGATCAAATATACCAAAAATAATCAGGTGATGGCCTTCCTCACGATCGAGGATCTCGTGGGCACGGCGGAGTGCATCGTCTTTCCCAGAATCTACGAGAAATTCGGGGAGCTCTTTGAGGAGGACGTGAAGCTCTTTCTCGAGGGCAGGGTGTCCGTCGAGGACGATAAGCCGAGCAAGCTGATCGTCGACAGGGCCTGCCGCTTTGACGAGGTGCCGCGGATCCTGTGGATCCAGTTTCCGGGACTTGAGGAGTACCGGGAAATGGAGGAGGAACTGGCGGATCTCATGGGGGAATCCGAGGGCAATGACGAGGTCCGCGTCTATCTCAGGGATACGAAACGGTACAGAAGAATGAGCGGGGGCATTCTCATCACCCAGGAGACCCTGAAGGCGTTTCAGGCCTATTTCGGGCCGGAGAACATCCGGGTTACGGTGAAGAAGGCGGAATGATCCTTAGGGGACGCGCGTCCGTCCGGCGGCAACTTTTACATTGAAAAACAGGGGTTGATCGTCTACAATAGTACTATCTGATTATTGGCTGAGAGGCCGGATCTGCATGAGAACAGGAGGTTCGGATATGTCGGAGGAGAAAAAAACGATCAGCTGCATCGGGGTCCTTACAAGCGGCGGAGATGCTCCGGGCATGAACGCGGCGGTCCGCGCCGTGGTGAGACGCGCCCTCGGGAAGGGGCTTAAGGTGTACGGGATCTACAGAGGCTATGACGGGCTCATGGATGAGGATCTCAGAGAGCTGACCGCGCAGGATGTGTCCGATACCATCCAGAAGGGCGGCACTTTCCTCTATACCGCGAGGTGCGCGGAGATGAGGACGCCCGAGGGGCAGGTCCGGGCAGCGGACACCTGCAGAAAGTACGGAGTCGAGGGCCTGGTCGTCATCGGCGGCGACGGCTCTTACAGGGGCGCGCAGTGCCTCGCGCATCAGGGAATCAACGTGGTGGGCATCCCCGGCACGATTGACCTGGACATCTCCTGCACGGAGTACACGATCGGATTCGACACATCCGTGAATACCGCGATGGAAGCGATCGACAAGGTCCGGGATACATCCACTTCCCACGAGCGGTGCTCCATCATCGAGGTCATGGGAAGGAATGCCGGCTATCTCGCCCTGTGGTGCGGCATTGCCAACGGCGCGGAGGATATTCTTCTTCCGGAGAAG
>CAYLHR010000154.1:0-1924 GCA_964383335.1 uncultured Lachnospiraceae bacterium | reverse complement strand
TGTGACTATATGATCGACAGCCGCAGGCGCGGAAAGAAGCATCACATCATCGTGAACGCGGAGGGAATCGGGCATTCCGCGTCCATGGCGAGACGGATCGAGGCCGCGACGGGCATTGAGACGAGAGCCACGATCCTGGGACACATGCAGCGGGGCGGCAGCCCGACGGCGAAGGACCGGGTGTACGCGTCCATCATGGGCTGCATGGCGGTGGATCTCCTGATTGAGGGGAAGAGCGAGCGCGTGATCGGCTATAAGAACGGAAAGTTCCAGGACTTCGACATCGACGAGGCTCTCGCGATGGTGAAGGGAATCGACGACTATCAGTACGAGATCGCGACGGCGATGTCCGGCGGATACAAGAAGGCGGACCCGACCAAGGTGCCGGCATCCGGAAATTAACGGCGGACTTCAGGTAGACCAGATGCTATCGTTTAAAGACATCAAATATCTCGAAAAGAACAAAAAGGCCCGCGATGTGCAGGGCCTTTTTGTGGCGGAAGGAGAGAGGCTGTTCCGTGAGATTCCTCCGGAGCTGATCGAGCAGGTGCTTGTGACAAGGGCCTTCGCGGCGGAACATCCGGGTATCCTGGAGGGGATTCCGGCCCGGGTTCCCGTTCAGGCGGATATCGACGAGGCGCGGTTTTTCTCCATCTCCGACACAAAGACGCCGCAGGGAATTCTCGCCGTGGTCCGGCAGAAAAAGTGGAAGTATGAGGAGGTGACGGGCGTTGCCTGTCCGCTCTATCTGATTCTCGAAAATATGCAGGATCCCGGAAACGCGGGAACGGTCATGCGGACCGGGGAGGCGGCGGGCGTCACGGCCGTGTTCTTCACGGAGGGATCCGTGGACCTCTACAGCCCGAAGACCATCCGCTCGACCATGGGGTCGGTGTTCCGGGTGCCCCACTTCCGGGTGAGCGACGCCCCCTCCCTTCTTAAGGACCTGGAGGCGCGGGGCACCGCGACCTACGCCGCGCACATCGGCGGCAGGGGCGCGTACACGGAATATGATTACCGGGGAGCGGCCGCATTTGTTATAGGAAATGAAGGCAACGGGATCACGGACGAGACGGCGGCAGCCGCGGGACAGCTGATCCGGATTCCCATGATGGGGAGGGTGGAATCCCTGAACGCCGCGATGGCGGCCGGGATTCTCATGTATGAAGCACTGAGACAGAGAAGGATATGAGGAGGTATCTCATGGATCTTAGGGGACGCGATTTTCTGACACTGAAGGACTACACAAAGGAAGAGATTCTGTATCTTCTGGATCTCGCCACCCGCCTCAAGGCGGAAAAGAAGGCGGGAATCGGCCACCGGAGACATTTCGGGAAGACGGTCGCCCTGATCTTTGAGAAGACGAGTACGAGAACGCGCTGCGCCTTTGAGACCGCGGCCTACGATCTCGGCATGAACGCGACCTACCTTGACCCCTCGGCCTCGCAGATCGGGAAGAAGGAGAGCATCGCCGACACGGCGCGCGTTCTGGGAAGAATGTACGACGGGATCGAGTACCGGGGCTTCGGCCAGGAGATCGTGGAGGAGCTCGCGAAATACGCGGATGTGCCGGTGTGGAACGGCCTCACCAACGAATATCATCCGACGCAGATGCTGGCCGATATGCTGACCATCCGGGAGAAGCTGGGGCGCCTCGAGGGCGTGAAGCTCACCTATATGGGCGACGCCAGATACAACATGGGCAATTCCCTCATGATTTGCTGCGCGAAGCTGGGGATGCATTTTACCGCCTGCACGGCGAAGGAATATTTCCCGTCGGAGGAGCTGATCGCCGAGTGCGCGGCGTACGCGGAGGAGAGCGGCGGATCGATCACCATGATCGACGACCCCGCCGCCGGAACGGCCGGAGCGGACGTGATCTACACCGACGTGTGGGTCTCCATGGGCGAGCCGGAGGAGGTCT
>CAYLHR010000153.1:0-5136 GCA_964383335.1 uncultured Lachnospiraceae bacterium | reverse complement strand
CCGATATACTGGCCGATCACGCCCAGGCTGATAAGCTGAAACCCTCCCAGCAGACTCCGAAAGAAGCTTCATGATTTCTTCCGACACGAAAGGCTTGTTCATGGTGTAGATATGAATGTGGCGGATACCGTTCGCGACGAGATCGATGATCTGCTCCGCGGCGTAGACAATTCCGGCCTGGCGCATGGCGGCGGGATTGTCGCCGTAGTGGTCGACAATGTTGCGGAATCTCTGCGGGACGTCCGTTCCGGACATGGCGACGCTTCGCTTCAGCTGGACTGCGTTAGTGATCGGCATGATTCCCGCGATCACGGGAACCCGGATCTCCCGCTCTCTGATCCGGTAGAGGAAGTTGTAATAGATGTTATTGTCGAAAAACAGCTGTGTTGTGAGGAAATCGAGGCCGGCGTCCACCTTCTCCTTCAGATAGCCGATGTCTTCCGACTTATGGACGCACTCGACGTGTCCCTCCGGATAGCAGGCGCCTCCGATGCAGAAATCTCCGAGCTCTTTCAGATCCCGGATGAGTTCCACGGCGTGTCGGTAGTCCTCGGAAATTTTGCCGTCCTGCGGCAGGTCCCCGCGCAGTGCCAGAATATTTTCAATGCCGAGCTCCTGATACCGCCGCACCATCTCTTTCACGAAGGGGCGCGAGGACGACACACAGGTCAGATGAGCCAGAACGGGCACGCCGAATTCATTCTGGATTTCGGAGGCGATTCCGGCGGTAAATGCGCCCGTTCCTCCGCCCGCCCCGTAGGTGACGCTCATGAAATCGGGTTTTAAAGCCGCGATCTTTTTGGCTGTCTCCGCCGTTTTTTCGTATTTATCCGAAGTTTTTGGGGGAAATACCTCGAGAGAGAGGGTGACCTTATCCTGCTTTAAGATATCTGAAACCTTCATATCCATTCCTTTCTGAGGCTGTTGAAAACCTTCAGCCCGGCATTATCTGCCCGGGCAGCCTTTACCCGGCATTATCTGCCCGGGCAGCCTTCAGCCCGGCTCTGTATGTCCGGGCATTCCCGCGGCAGCCATTACCCGGGACTGTCAGTGAAAACCTCGCCGGCGTAGCGCACCGTGTCCATCGCTTCCTTCGCGTATCGGTCCGCTCCGATGGAGTCGGCGTATTCCTGTGTCATGACGGCTCCGCCGACCACAACCTTTGTCTCCGGCTTTGTCCGGCGCAGCAGCCGGATTGTCTCCTCCATGCTCACCACGGTGGTGGTCATGAGGGCGGAGAGGCCGATGAGCCGGATATCCTCGTCGACCGCCTTCTGCACGATGACTTCGGCGGGGACGTCCTTTCCCAGGTCGAGCACTTCGTATCCGTAATTCTCCAGCAGTACTTTGACGATATTTTTGCCGATGTCGTGAATGTCCCCCTTCACGGTGGCAAGAATAATCCGCCCCTTGATTTCCCCGGCATTTCCGCTCATCGCGTCCTTCACGATGTCGAAGGCGGCTTTCGCTGCCTCCGCGCTCATCAGAAGCTGCGGCAGGAAGACCGTTCCCTTCTCAAATCCCTGCCCGACGAGATCGAGCGCCGGGATCAGCTCGCGGTTTACGAGCTCCAGCGGATCAGTCCCGCCCTTTAGCGCCCGCGCCGCTTCCTCGGAGGCGCGGCTGCTCATACCGAAGCGCACGGCCTCCATGAGTGGAGAGGATAATCCGGCGGCTCCGCCGCGCAGGCTGCTGCCGGAGACCGGACTCCCGGCATCCGGAGCGGACAAAGCCGAAGCAGATGTGCCGGAGGCGGAAACGCCCGGCAGCGCGCCGCCTGTATTTTTAGGAGCGAGACCGTATGCATAATCCTTCTTATCGGCGTAGGCGGCGATATAATCCGCGCACTGCGCATCCAGATTCCCCAGAGCGCAGAAGGAGCGGCAGGCAGCCATCATGGCCGAGCTGTTGGGATTGATGATCGCGCAGGACAGCCCCTCGCGCAGGACCAGCGCGAAAAATGTCGAATTGACGATCTCCCTCTGCGGCAGGCCGAACGAAATATTGGAGACGCCGAGAATCGAGTGCCCGTGCAGCTCATCCCGCACTCTGCGCACGGTTTCAAGGGTCGTGAGCGCCGACGAGGTGTCCGTGGAAATGGTCATCGCCAGTCCGTCGATCACGACATCCTCCGCGGGAATGCCGTATGCTGCCGCCTCCCGGATGATCTTTTCCGCGATTTCGATTCTGCCGTCGGCTGTAGCGGGTATGCCGTTTTCATCGAGGACGAGGCCCACCACGACGCCGCCGTATTTTGCGACGAGGGGAAGAACCGTGTCGAGACTTTCCCTCTTGCCGCTCACGGAGTTGACCATGGGCTTCCCGCTGTAGATCCGGAGCGCCCGCTCGAGCGCGGCCGGGTTGGTCGTGTCGATTTGAAGCGGCAGCGCGCATACGCCCTGCAGACGGGTGATCACGGTCTCCATCATGTCCGCCTCGTCAATTTCCGGAAGGCCGACATTGACATCCAGCAGGTCCGCGCCCGCGTCCTCCTGTGAAATGCCCTGATCCAGGATATAATCAATATCCTCGTCGCGCAGGGCCTGTTTGAAGCGCTTCTTTCCCGTGGGATTGATCCGCTCTCCGATGATTACCGGGCGGGGGCCGATCTCGACGGCCCTCGAGAAGGAGGTGACGAAGGTGCGGTGCTTCCGGACCGGCTCGTGAAACGGCAGATCGCGGGTCCGCGCGATGGTTTCCCTGATGAATTCGGGAGTCGTGCCGCAGCAGCCGCCCAGCGCATGGACGCCGCAGGCGGCGATCTCCCTCATGGCCTCCGCGAACTCCTCCGCAGTGAGATCATAGACGGTCTTTCCGCCCTCGGACCGGGGCAGCCCGGCGTTGGGGCAGCAGATCACCGGAATCGATGCGTATTCCATGAGCTCGCGCGCGATCGGAAGCATCTGGCGGGGGCCGAGAGAGCAGTTGAGCCCCAGTGCGTCGACCCTGAGGCCTTCCAGCATGGGGATGACGCTGGCCACAGTGCCGCCGGTGAGAAGCTTGCCGCCGGCGTCATAGACCGTGGTGACGCAGACGGGAAGATCCGCGTTCTCCCGGGCAGCCAGAACGGTGGCCTTGGCCTCGAGCGCATCGCTCATGGTTTCAATCAGGATGAGATCTGCTCCCGCCGCCGCGCCGATCCGCACCGTCTCGGCGAAGACGGAGACCGCCTCCTCAAAATCGAGATCGCCCATGGGCTTAAGAAGGCGCCCGGTGGGGCCGATGTCGAGTGCCACATATCCGTCGGGCCGGCCGGCCAGCCGCCTGCCCTCCTTTGCGAGAGCCACGGCGGAGGTCACGATCTTCTCAAGTTCATCCGGATCGGGAAAATGCAGCCGGTTCGCGCCGAACGTATTCGTATTCACCACGTCGCTTCCCGCCTCAAAATAGCTGCGCGCGACGTCCGCGATCACGTCCGGGTGCGTGATGTTCCATCTCTCGGGAAGCTCGCCGCCCTTCAGGCCGCGGGCCTGAAGCAGGGAGCCCGTTCCTCCGTCAAAATAGAGCCGCTCCTTCCCGAGTCTCTCCAAAAATGTCTTCATGCGTTTCCTACCTCCTGCTGTACGGGCAGGTGCCCGCCATGCCGCACATTTCACAGCCCTTCGCGGGACATGAAGCGTCCTTCTGCGAAAGCCCCGTGACCGCCGTGACCGATTTGGAGGGCATCATCAAAAGGCTTTCCGTGAGCGTCACGCCGATCGTCTTCTGGACATTCAGGATCCGGAAGAGATCCTCCTGAAAGGAGAGCGGAAAATCTCCGTATCCCGGGGAAAATCTGGGCCTTGCCCAAAGTCCCCGTGCCGCTGCTTCCCTGCGGATCATATCGCTCACCTCGTCGCACCAGGCCTCTATGAGGGCGGCGCCCGCGGCCTGGATGATGACGGCGCGGCTCATTTTTCTTGCGGCGGAGAAGCGGGCCGCCAGACGGTCCGGCGCGAAGCCTATGGTCGCGGCGAAAAGACAGACCTCTTCACAATCCCGCAGGCTGCGGGACAGGGCGCGGCTTGTCACCTCCATCCCTTCAATCCGCAGGGAATGCTCCCCTGTCCTTTGAAGCGGGAAGAAGCGGTGAATCTCCCGCGGCTGCAGCTCCGGAAGGAGCGTGGCAAGGCATTCGTCTATGCTGTTTTCCGTCTCCGGATCCGGCTCCGCGCCGCGGTAACCGAGATAGCGGAGAATTTCATCCCTGTCCGGTGTGAGCATGGGCGTTCGGACTCCTTTTGGCTGAATGGGGACAGGCGGTGGTCACCGCCGCCGTCCGCTGTTTCAAAGTATGGCACATTCAGGCGGGGGAGACAACAGGAAACCGGAAAAAACAGACGGCGGAGCGGAGATGTACCTGTCCGCGGTGCGGGATATGCGGCAGATAGAAGATGCGCGGAGGGCGGGGAAGTGATATGATAGGTGCTGTATCAGGAAACCATTGAAAGACAGGACCGGGAGGCGGACTGATGCAGGAAATGAACCACGAACATGCACACGTTCACGGGGAGAATCACCCGCACACTCACGCGGCGGATACGCACGGCAGCGGCGCGCATACGCACGGCAGCAGCGCGCATACACACGGCAGCAGCGCGGATACGCACGACAACAGCGCGTATACACATGGCAGCAGCGCGTATACACATGGCAGCAGCGCGCATACACATGGCAGCAGCGCGCATACACATGGCAGCAGCGCACATACACATGGCAGCAGCGCACATACACATGATCACGGCGCGCATACGCATGTACATACGGAAGAAGAGAAAAAGCGGAGGCTCAATCGGATTTCCCGGGTGATCGGGCATCTTGAGCACATCCGCGACATGATAGAGCGGGATGCCGGCTGTACGGAGATCCTGATTCAGCTGTCGGCCTGCCGGTCCGCCATCAACGGGCTGGCGCGGCAGATTATCAATGAGCATATCTCCGGCTGCGTCAGCGAGGCGGTCAGGACGGGCGACCATGAGGCGCTGGAGGCGCTGCAGAAGGCGATTGATAAATTTATCTGAGGGGGATGCTTCTCAGGGGATGCTTTTTGAATCAGGACGATTTTTCCCCAGGCTGCGGTTTCCGCCTTGGGGGAATCGACGGCGAAGATATGAAAATCTCCAACAGGTCATGACTGTTGGAGAAATCTGAATCAAG
>CAYLHR010000152.1:0-5139 GCA_964383335.1 uncultured Lachnospiraceae bacterium | reverse complement strand
TTTTCATAGCCAGAATCATACTCGTCATGCTTCCGTAGATCTCCGCGAAGTTCTGATTGTGATCATAGTAGATGGACATCAGGTAGGAAAAGAACATCCAAACCGTGGACACAATCAGAGCACCCGGAAACTGGCTGCGAAAAGTATAATAACAGTTCGGAAGGAATTTGTACAGGAACAGAAAGAGCAGAATCAGGCCGAAATAGCCGAAAAGAGACTGGAATTTATCAAAAAAGCGCAGCAGATCCGCGATTCCCGGCAGAAGCCCGATAAGCGCCGTCCGGATATTCCGGCCGAACAGGCTGATAAGGAGCGCCGCTCCCGTGAAGAGGAAGAAGAGAATCACGAAGAACATGGACCGGAAGCGGAGATAGAACCAGCCCCGCGTCTCGTGCACCCGGCTGACGGCGTTCAGCCCGTTGGTCACCGCGTGAAAAAACTTTGACGCGGACCAGATGAGGAGGAGGAAGGACACCGGTACAAAGGACTGGGCGGTTCCGTTCACCTCCTCCAGAATCGAGATCACGTAGGCTTTCAGACCTGACGGGACAATACTGATGACGCCCTCCGTCAGAAATGAAATATCCGCGTGCACCCTGCCCGCGAGCCAGATTAAGACGATCATAAACGGGACAAAGGAGATCATAAGAAAATAGGCGCATGTCGCTGCATATGCGCCTACGTGATCCTCCGTTATTCTGTCCGTAAAGGATTGAAATGCCAAAAGAACGCTTCTGATCATCCGGTCTCACTGCCGCTTTTTATGTCAATTGGTCCCGAATGCGTAGCAGGTCGTGGTGCTGTAGCTCTCACCGGCCAGAAGCTTCGGACTCTCAAATGCGAGCACGTTCACACAGTTCGGGAAGTACTGGGTCTCAAGGCAGAAACCCGTGCGCGGCTCATAGGCCGTGCCGCCCTTGCCGGCCGGTCCCGAGATGAAGTTTCCGGCATAGAACTGCACACCGGGAAGATCCGTCATCACCTCCATCGTGATGCCGCTTCTGTCCCCTCTCGCCCTCGCGACGGTTCTCATGCCCTCACCGTTCAGGGCGAAGTTGTGGTCGTAGCCGCCGCCGTGCGCGATCTGCTCGTCTTCCGCCCCGATCTCGTCCCCGATCCGCTTTTCCGTACGGAAATCGAAGGGGGTTCCGCTCACCGGCTCCACGGTTCCGTAGGGAATCGCGTACTCATCGATCGGAACGTAGCCGTCCGCGTCAATCATCAGTGTATGATCAAGGATCGTGCCCGCGTCATGTCCGTTCAGATTGAAGTAGGAGTGGTTTGTCATATTGACAATCGTGGTCGCGTCCGTGATGCCCTCATAATGGATCTTCACCATGTTCTCTTCCGTGAGAGAATAGGTCACCGTCACCTTAAACTCTCCGGGGAAGCCCTGATCTCCGTCCGGGCTCGTCAGGAAGAAGGCGATACTGTCCGTGCTCTCCCGCGGCTCGGCTTCCCACATGCGGAACTCATAGCCGTCCGGCCCGCTGTGAAGACTGTTGTTTCTTCCGTCCTCATTGCATTCAAGCTGATAATCCACCCCGTCAAGATTGAAGGAGCCGCCCTCAATGCGGTTTCCGAATCTGCCGATCGTCGCTCCGAAATGAGGCGGATTCTCCTCGTACGCCGCCACGCTGTCATAGCCGAGCGCCACATCCGTGAGCGTTCCGTCCTCCGCGGGAACCACGATACTCTGCAGAACCGCGCCGTAATCAAGAACTGTGATCTCCGCGCCGGCGGAGTTGCGAATCGTAAATGCAGTGACGGTCTTCCCGTCCTTAGTCGTGCCGAACTGTCTACTGTGAATCTCCATTTTTCCTTTCTTTTTCCTCTTTGAGCAAACATTAGAAACAGGGTTTAACCCCGAAATGCCGTCCCTGTAGAACTGACGCCTAGCTGATCGCCAGGTGGGTTACCGCAGCCGCTCCTCTGCCTTCCACTATACGAAGCGAGGCCTGACATCAAAGCGGTCATATAGGAGTCCCTTATGTCAAGTGTAGGTTCAGAAAAAAACAGGTGGTCGCACATCCCAGGGTTAAACTGAATGATGTCTATTCTTTGATAGCATTATATAAGATTCCGCCCGCCCGGTCAATTCTCAACTTAAGCAAACGCCTCACAGGCCGGTCAGCTCCGTATAGAGGTCTCTGGCGTAGGAATCCGTCATTCCGCTCACCGTATCCGTGGCCAGGAGGATGCGGTCGTACACCTTGTCCCCGTCCTCCCTGCCGGCTGTCATCCGCAGATAGACCTGCCGGTAATTATCCGGAAGCAGGGACAGATACTTCTCCTCCATGAGCCCGGGCGGTCTGCCGGTGTCGAACACGAGCGCTGCCGGGATCAGGTGATCCAGAAGATAGGTCAGGACATTGTTGGCCGCGATCTCCGTCTTGAAAATGGACATCGACGTAAACGCGTAATCATACGCGATCCCCTTCAGCGCCCCGAGCAGGTTCCTGGCGCCCCTTCCGAGAATCAGTTCTCCCGAAAAAGAGCCGTCCATGATCCTCTCATAATTCCCGGCGAAGCCCTCAGTCGCGGAGATGATCAGGCGGTTCTGCATCTCCCGGAGCCAGGTCCGGATCCCGTACTCCTCCGGATTCGACACCCCGGAGAGCCTGGCGAGATCGTAGTTCTCGTCAAGCCGCGCGAGATCCCCCCGGGTCACGCCCCGCTCCCGCAGCTCCCCGACGAAGACGGAATAATTGAAGAAGCCCTTCTTGAAGGCGTCCTCGATGTCCGCCGTCGAGTAGGCGATATCGTCCGCAGCCTCGAGAATCAGGCTTAAGGGGTTCCGCATGCCTCCGGTTCCCGTCTCCTCCTGAATCCTGGCAAAGAGATCCGCCTCCGCGTCAAAATAGCCCGTCTTCCTCCGCTTCACGTCCCGCGAGCCCGGATCGGCCTCAACCGAGGAGGTCGGATACTTGATCATGGCCGAGAGCAGGCCGAAGGTGAGGTTCATGCCCCATCGGTTCACCGGATAATCCAGCTTTGAGACCATGCGAAGACCCTGCGCGTTGCCCTCAAAGGAGAGCAGGTCCCTCAGCTGCCGGTCCGTGAGGAAGCTGCGCACGTCCCTTCCCCCGTAGGTCAGGGCGGGCAGATGTCCGGCAAACCACTCGCGGATCGCCTCCTCCCCGAAGTGGCCGAAGGGCGGATTCCCTATATCATGAATGAGCCCCGCGCTCTGCAGCACGTCGCAGATCTTTCCCTGCATGTCCGGCGTAAAATCCGGATCGAGGCCGTACTCCAGAATCTCCGCGCCGATATTCTGCGCGAGTGAGCGGCCGATCGAGGAGACCTCCAGAGAGTGCGTCAGCCTGGTCCGGATAAAATCACTCCGGTCGAGCGGAAAGACCTGCGTCTTGTCCTGAAGGCGCCGGAATGAGGCGCTCACGATGATCCTGTGATAATCCTTCTCAAACTCGCTGCGCAGATCCCGGGATCCGTCCCCGGCGGTCTCCCGTCCCGCTCTTTGTTCCGATAAAAGCTGCTTCCAGTTCATAGCACACCGAGCATACGCCGCACCGTATCCGGCATCTCGTCCACATCCGCCACCGTGGTGTGACGCACGGGCGCCGTGCGGATATCCGTGATGGCCGCCGGCTCAGGCGTCCCCGAGAGCTCCCGCAGGATGTCAATCAGTTCAAAATCGCTCTTTCCCTCCACGCGTTCCGGCGCGATCGCCCCGATCACGCTGGCCGCGAACTTGTAGGGGCTGGCCGTCGAAGCGATCACCGTCGGGGTCCGGTCCCCCGTCTCGGCCGAGTAGCGGCGGTAGACCGCGTTGCCGATGCCCGTGTGCGTGTCGATCACATAGCCCGTCTTCTCAAAAAGCGCCCGGATTCCCGCGAAATTCTCCTCCTCCGAAGCAAAGCCGCCGACGAAGCAGTCAAGTCCCGCGCGCATCTCCTCCGTGATCTGATACTCTCCGTCCTTAGAGAGGGCGGCCATGAAGGTGCTGCATTTTTCGGGATCATTGCCGCAGATCCGGTCGATCAGCCGCTCCAGATTGCTGGAAATCAGAATGTCCATGGAGGGCGAGGATGTCAGGATGAACTCGCGCTTCCTGTCATAATCGCCGGTGCGGAAGAAATCATAAAGCACCTTGTTCTCATTGGACGCACAGATGAGCGTCTTTACCGGAAGTCCCATAAGCTTCGCGTAGTAGGCGGCGAGGATGTTCCCGAAATTACCCGTGGGCACCGTGATATTGATCTCGTCGCCGGCCTTGATCTCACCCGCGCGCACCATCTGCGCGTACGCGTATACGTAATAGACGATCTGAGGCACGAGGCGCCCGACGTTGATCGAGTTGGCCGACGAGAAGCTGAAGCCCTTCCCGTTAAGCTCCTCATTCATTGCGCGGTCCCCGAACATCCGCTTGACCGCGCTCTGCGCGTCGTCAAAGTTGCCGCGGATGGCGGCTACGTGGGTGTTGTCCCCGCGCTGGGTGACCATCTGCTTCTCCTGAATGAGGGAGACGCCGTCCTTGGGATAGAACACGATGATCTCCGTCCCCGGCACGTCCGCGAAGCCGGCCATGGCCGCCTTCCCCGTGTCGCCGGAGGTCGCCGTCAGAATCACGATCCGGTTCTCCATATGATTCTTCTTCGCCGCCGTCGTCATCAGATAGGGCAGAATCGAGAGCGCCATATCCTTAAAGGCGATGGTCGAGCCGTGAAACAGCTCGAGGTAAAATGCGTCGTCCTTCTTCACAAGGGGCGCGACCGCCGTCGTGTCAAACTTCGCGTCGTAGGCGGAATCTATGCAGTATCTGAGCTCCTCTTCCGTGTAGTCCGTGAGAAAGCAGCTCATGACCGCGTATGCCAGATCCTGATAACTCATCTCCGACAGCTCCGCAAGGGGCGCGGGCAGAGCGGGGACCTCCTTCGGAACAAACAGACCGCCGTCCGGCGCGAGCCCCATAAGGATGGCCTCGGAGGCCGTTACATCCATCGCGCTTCTTGTACTCGTGTACTTCATACTCGTCTCCTGTAATGCTGGTATCCCGTATCCTGAAACACGCTTCAAATAAAAGATTTTAAAGGAAAAGCCCGGAGAATCAGATGATTCTCCGGGCTCGTAGCCGGTAAGGGAATCGAACCCTTGTTTCCGCCGTGAGAGGGCGGCGTC
>CAYLHR010000151.1:0-5167 GCA_964383335.1 uncultured Lachnospiraceae bacterium | reverse complement strand
GGATGTCATTATTCTTCTGGATTCCATCACGAGGCTTACGCGGGCCTACAATATCATCGTTCCCCAGAGCGGCCGGACACTGTCGGGCGGCCTGGATCCGGCGGCCCTCTACATGCCCAAGCGGTTCTTCGGAGCCGCCAGAAACATGCGGGAGGGCGGCAGTCTCACCATTTTGGCGACGGCGCTGGTCGACACCGGCAGCAAGATGGATGATGTCGTCTACGAGGAGTTCAAGGGAACCGGCAACATGGAGCTGATTCTTGACCGCAAGCTTCAGGAAAGGCGCGTCTTCCCCGCGATCGATATCGTCAAGTCGGGGACGAGGAGGGAGGACCTGCTCCTTACGGACCGCGAGCTTCACGCGGTGGATCTCATGCGGAGGAGGCTGAACGGGCAGAAGCCCGAGGACGCCATCGAACAGATCCTCAGCGCCTTCGCCTATTATCCGACCAACGAACAGGTCGTAAACGCGATCATCCACAAGTGGTAAGGCGCAGAAATTCTGTGATCTTTGGGAAATAGAGGTTGCATTCGGCAAAGGGCTATGCTAGAATGAGATTTGCTGTTTTACGGGATATGATCAAACGGTGAATTTGTATTGATAGAGAGGTGAGAGACATGAAGGAAGGAATTCATCCGAATTATTACCAGGCAGTCGTGACCTGCAACTGCGGTAATACATTCACAGTCGGATCCACGAGAAAAGAGATCCACGTCGAGATCTGCTCAAAGTGCCATCCGTTCTATACGGGCCAGCAGAAGGCGGCACAGGCGCGCGGACGTATCGAGGCTTTCAACAGAAAGTACGGCGTTCAGTCCGCAAACGGCTGATCAGAGGATATGCTTTTTGGGGACGGGCGCAGCCCGTTCCTTTTTTGTACAGAAAGATTTGGTTTTCGGAGGTGTGTTTCATGCAGAGGAATTCCGGCATCGGCGGACAGGCGATCATGGAAGGAATCATGATGCGGAACAGGGAGAAGTACTCGATCGCGGTCAGAAATCCGGAGGGGGAGATCGAGATCAGCGTGAGGGATTTCCGAAGCGTGTGCCCGTTTTCCGCCGCGCACAGGATTCCCGTCATAAGAGGCGCCGTCTCCTTTATCGACTCCCTCGTGACCGGCGTCTCCTCCCTCATGTGGTCCGCGGACATCGCATCCCGGGAGGAGGAAGAGGAGGGGCCGAAGACGGAGAAGGAAAAGGAGAAAGAGGAGAAGCAGTGGAAGTGGATCATGACGGGGACCGTGTGCTTCGCCGTGCTTTTTTCGGTCGTGCTTTTCATGCTGCTGCCCTTCTGGATCGCCGGATTCATGCGGAGGACCGGTCTCGGAGAGGTTTGGATCAGTCTGACTGAGGCGGTGCTGCGGCTCGCGATCTTTTTCGCCTACATGCTGCTCATTTCCCGGATGGAGGATATCCAGCGGGTTATCGCCTATCACGGGGCCGAGCACAAATGCATCAACTGCATCGAGCATCACCTGGAGCTGACGGTGGACAACGTGATGAAGAGTTCCCGCCAGCACAGGCGGTGCGGGACGAGCTTCATGCTGATCGTGATCTGCATCTCCGTCATCGCGTTTCTCATTCTGGGACTTATGGGAATTCAGTCGGGTCTCATGCGCTTCCTCTGGAGGCTGATTCTGATCCCGGTGATCGCCGGCGTGTCCTATGAGCTGCTGCGGTTCGCGGGCTGCCACGAGGGTCCGGTGATCAATCTTCTGGTAAAACCCGGGCTGTTTCTTCAGAAACTCGTGACGAGAGAGCCGGATCCGGCCATGTGCGAGGTGGCCATTTCCGCCATCGAGGCGGTGTTCGACTGGAAGGAGTGGCAGGAACATGACCTTCCGTGAGATGATCCGGCGCGGGGAGGCCGAGCTCGCCGCGGCGGGGATCGACAATCCCGCCTTTGACGCGAGGGAGCTCTGTCTTCATCTTTGCGGGTGGAATCTGTCCGCCTACGCGGCGCGGGCGGGGGAGGAGACGCCTCCGCGGTTTCCGGATTCCTATGACGCGCTCATAAAAAGAAGGGCGGCTCATGAGCCGCTCCAGTACATCACGGGTACGGCTCCCTTTTTCGGAAGGGACTTTTTCGCGTCTCCGGGGGTCCTGATCCCCAGGTTTGATACGGAGACGGTGATCGACGCGGTGCTTCCCCGCCTGCGCCCGGGCATGCGGATTCTGGATCTCTGTACGGGGAGCGGCTGCATTCTCCTCACCCTTCTTCTTGAGGGACCGGGGGACCTCTTCGGAACCGGAGGGGATATCTCAGAGGACGCGCTTTCGTGCGCCCGCCGCAACGGGGCCCGGTACGCGCCGGAGCTGGCCCGGAAGGGCAGCTCCGCGGAGTGGATAAAAAGCAATTTATTTGCGGAAATAAGCGGGCAGTATGATATACTGTGTGCAAACCCGCCCTATATCAGAAGCGGGGATATCCCGGGTCTTCCCCGGGAGGTGAGAGATTATGAACCGGGGCTCGCGCTTGACGGGGGAACGGACGGAATGGATTACTACCGGACGCTTTCCGCGGGCGCGCCGGCGTTTTTGCGTGCCGGCGGCACCGCCGTATTTGAGACGGGCTTCGACGAGGCCGAAGAGACGGCGGAGCTCATGCGCGGCGCGGGGTTTTCCGACATAGAGATACGGAAGGATATGGGCGGCCGCATGCGGGCCGTTCTGGGAAGAATTCATGCTTGATAAACTGGAAGCGATTCTCATGCGTGAGGAGGAGATCCTGAGCGAGCTCTCCACACCGGCCGCGTCCGCCGACGCCGCCCGCATGAGCGCACTGATGAAGGAACAGGCGGAGATCGCGCCCGTGGCGGAGGCCTGCAGAAGATACAGGGCCTGCGCCCGTGACACGGAGGAGGCGCGGCAGCTTCTTTCGGAGGAGACGGATCCCGAAATGCGGGATATGCTGGAGGAGGAGCTGCGGTCCGCAGGGGACCGCCTGGCGTCCCTGGAAGAGGAGGTAAAGCTTCTGCTTCTGCCCGGGGATCCGGATGATGACAGGAACGTGATCGTGGAGATCCGGGCCGGCGCGGGCGGCGATGAGGCGGCCCTTTTCGGAGCGGATCTGTACCGGATGTACAGCCGCTACGCGGACCGGCAGGGCTGGAGCGCGGAGATGCTCTCCCTGAACGAAAACGGCATCGGCGGATTTAAGGAGTGCACATTCCAGATCCGCGGTAAGGGCGTCTTCTCGAAGCTGAAGTTTGAGAGCGGAACCCACAGGGTGCAGCGCGTCCCCGAGACGGAGAGCGGGGGAAGGATTCATACCTCCACCGCGACCGTCGCCATCATGCCGGAGGCGGAGGAGGTGGACCTCGTCATCGACCCGAAGGACCTGCGGTTCGATGTGTTCCGCGCTTCCGGAAACGGGGGACAGTGCGTCAATACGACGGATTCCGCCGTGCGGCTCACCCATCTTCCGACCGGAATCGTCGTCTCCTGTCAGGACGAGAAGTCCCAGATTAAGAACAGGGCCAAGGCCCTTCGCGTTCTCCGTACACGGCTCTACGCCCTGGAGCGTCAGAGACTTGCGGACGAGCGGGCCTATCTCCGAAGAAGCAAGGTGGGAAGCGGGGACCGGTCCGAAAAAATCAGAACCTATAATTTTCCCCAGGCCAGGGTGACGGATCACAGAATTCATCTGACGACACACAGGATTGACAGCGTACTCGACGGAGACCTCGATGAGATCATCGATGCCCTGACCGCTGCCGACCGGGCGGAGCGTCTTGCGCGGGGAGATCAAAAGGAGGGGAACGGAATATGAAATCTACGACACTGGTCATTCTGGCTGCGGGAATCGGGAGCCGGTACGGGGGAGGAATCAAGCAGATGGATCCGCTGGGCCCGGGCGGAGAGATCATGATGGACTATTCCATCTTTGACGCCCTGGCAGCCGGCGTGAAGAAGGTGGTGTTCATCATCCGGAAGGATCTGGACAGCGATTTCAGGAAGCTGATCGGGGACCGGATCGCCGCTGTCACGGAGGTGGCCTACGCCTATCAGGAACTGGATGATCTGCCGGACGGCTGCACTCTTCCGGAGGGCAGGACCAAGCCCTGGGGCACGGGACAGGCCCTGCTTTCGGCCAGGGATCTCATCGACGGCCCCTTCATGGTGATCAATGCCGACGATTATTACGGAAAAGCGGGTTTTGTCGGACTTCAGAAGATGCTGGAGGGAGATTTTTCCGCTGAGGAGGGCGTGCTTCCCGTCGGAATGGCCGCATTTGTCCTCAAAAACACGCTCTCGGACAACGGAGGCGTGACGCGCGGCATCCTGAGCATGGACGGCGGGGGAAGGCTGACCGGGATCAGTGAGACGCGCAATATCATCAAAACGGACGACGGGGCGGCCGTCATGAGCGACGCGGGACTTCGCCCGCTCGACGGGGACAGCCTCGTTTCCATGAATTTCTGGGGACTCACGCCGGAGTTCCTCGATCTGCTCGGGGACGGCTTCCGGAACTTCCTCTTAAATGAGGAGGGTGATCCGCTCCGAAAGGAATATCTGCTTCCGGATATTATCGACAGGCTCGTCAAGGCGGGCAGGGCGGATGTGAGAGTGCTGAAGACGGATGACGTCTGGTTCGGCATGACCTATAAGGAGGACAGGGATTACGTCCGCGGGGAGCTCCTTAAGCTGACGGAGGCGGGCGTCTATCACACCCCTCTTTTCGCCTGATCGGGGGACTTCGATATGAGAACAAAGACGGGACGCGGCGCGAAGCTGCTGCTCCTTCTTCTTGCGGCAGTGGCCCTTTTCTGCGGCTGCGCGAAGGAGGACGCCAAAAATGAATATATCAGGGGCTGCGACGCCCTCACGTCCTCCGATTACGCGTCCGCGGAGGCGTCCTTTCGGAAGGTGATCGACTCCGGCTATTATCCGGCGGAGGCCTACCGCGGGATGGGGCTTTCGCAGATGGCGGAGGGCAATTACCCGGACGCGGCGATTTCCTTCGAGAAGAGTCTTTTAAATGTAGAGACCCAGGACGACTCCTTTCAGAGGGACGTAAGTCTCTACCTCGCCCTCTGCCGGGAGAGACAGGGGCAGACGGACAAGGCCATGGATCTCTACAATGAGATCATTATGAAGGAGCCGGACGCGGAGACCCGGTTTCTTCGGGGCAGGCTCAATCTGCGCCGGGAGAGGGACCGCGAGG
>CAYLHR010000150.1:0-5169 GCA_964383335.1 uncultured Lachnospiraceae bacterium | reverse complement strand
AGAGCATTCGCTTGACGTGTGAAAGGTCACAGGTTCGAGCCCTGTACGTTCCACTTTGAAGGCATCCACCTGGTGGATGCCTTTTCTGTTATCGAAGACGGAATGCTGAGGGAGAAACAATGAGCGGAACTTCCACAATTGAGGCGCGCGTGTGTCCTTACAGAAAAAAATGCGGCGGCTGCAGTGATATCGGGGAAAGCTATGAGAAGGTTCTCCGAGAGAAGGAGGCGCGGATCCGGAAGATGCTCGCCCCCTTCACGGAGCTGGAGGGCATGGAGGGCATGGAGAATCCCTACCATTACCGGAACAAGATACACAGGGTCTGCTCCTATGAGCGGGTCGGAAGAAAGGAATTTCATCTGTCCGGTATTTACGCCGAGGGGACGCACAGGATTGTCCCCGTGAAGTCCTGCCTCATCGAGGATGAGAGGGCGGACGCGATCATAGAGGATATCCTTAAGCTCGCGCGGGATTTCAAGATCAGAAATTACAGCGAGGATACGGGAAGGGGTCTTCTGCGGCACATTCTGATCCGGACGGCGCGCGCGACGGGACAGATCATGGCGGTGCTCGTGCTGGCCGACAGGGAGCTGCCGGGAAAGAAGCATTTCGTGAAGAAGCTGGTGGAGCTGCATCCGGAGCTCACGACCGTCGTCATCAACGTAAATGACCGCCCCGGCGACATGATTTTAGGGGAGCGCGAGTCGGCGGCCTTCGGCAGAGGCTATATCGAGGATGTGCTCTGCGGCAAGCGGTTCCGGATCTCCGCCCGCTCCTTCTATCAGGTCAATCCGGCGCAGACGGAGCGGATCTATGAGGCCGCGGCCGGCTATGCGGAGCTTGGGGGCAATGAGGTGGTGATCGACGCCTACTGCGGGATCGGGACCATCGGAATCGCCTGCGCGGACCGCGCGCGGATGGTGACCGGGATCGAGTCGAACCGCGGGGCCGTGAAGGACGCGGCCGTGAACGCGAAGCTGAACGGAATCAAGAATATCCGCTTTATCGCGGAGGACGCCGCGGCATGGATGGAGAAGGCCGCGGCCGCGGGCGCGAGAGCGGACGTCATCCTCATGGATCCCCCCAGGGCCGGCTCAACCGAGCGGTTTCTCGGAGCCGCCGCGCAGCTGCGCCCGAAGAAAATCATCTATATATCCTGCAATCCGGAGACGCTGGTGCGGGATCTCAGGTACCTGAAGGGGAGGGGATACGGGGCGGTCCGGGCCAGGGCCTTCGATCAGTTCTGCTGGACCTCCCACGCGGAGTGTGTGGTCTGCGTCGAACCGGTCGGGAGATGATCATCTTATACAAAAAATATACCAAAAACATTTAAAAAGTGCCCGCCTTTTTGTGAAAAGAGATATTTCGTAAGGCTTGCGTAATTTTAAAATCCGTCGTATAATATTTTACAAATCTGTGAACGGATTTTAAGATTGTGATGCATTTTCAAGTCGAATCAAGGCACAAAAGCGGTTTCGCGGGAGGTTGAGATGATCGGCGGGCATTCTGTAAAGCACAACTTTATAAAGACGGTTCTCATGACGGCGGTCCTCGTCGGACTGATGGCATTCGGAACGGTCAGTGCAGGCGCTGCCGTAAAGAAGCTCGGCTCGGACGCCGGAATCAGCGAAGGCTATTATGTGCTTGTTCCGCAGTGCGCGCCGACGAGAAGTCTCAATGTAAAGAACTCCTCCAGGAAGAACGGCGGCAACATCAACATCTACAGCTACCTGGACAAGGCCAGGCAGGTTTTTTATATCGATTCCATCGGGAACGGCAAGTACAGAATCACCAATAAGAACTCGGGAAAATCGGTCGAGGTAAAGAATAAGTCAACCAAGGCGAACGTCCGCCAGAACAGTAAAAAGAGCACCAATCGCCAGAAGTGGTACATCTCAAAGCGGGGCAGTGGATATGTGATTCAGTCCGCCGCGTATAAGAACCGTGTGCTCACGGTCAAGAATTCCGGCAACAAGAACAAGACCAACGTGATCAGCTCTCCCTTTACCGGAAAGAGCGGTCAGATCTGGAAGCTGGTTCGCTACGGCTCCGTGGAGGAGGCGGCCATCAACTCGAAGCTTGACAAGAAGGTCGAGTCCGCTGAGACGGTCGAGCAGATCGGCGAGATCGTCGAATCTCTGGATGATAACGAATTCGGCGGGTCCTCGGTTACGGGCACTTCCTCCGGAACCAGAAAGTACAGAAGCACGGTCAACGGAAGAAAGACCCTGACGGCCTACCTCCAGAACGCGATGGTCCCGGTGGGACGCACGCTCTACATCTGGGGCGGCGGCTGGGGAGATTCCGACGCCAGTGTGATCGGATATCAGAGCAAGTGGGAGAAGTTCTTCAACAAGCACGCTACGGCGAGCTACAATTACCAGAATTACCGCTACTCCTACGGCAACGGCCTTGACTGCTCGGGCTTCGTCGGCTGGACCATTTACAACACGCTTTACAAGACTGC
Organism: uncultured Lachnospiraceae bacterium; assembly: GCA_964383335.1. Lineage (GTDB taxonomy): Bacteria > Bacillota > Clostridia > Lachnospirales > Lachnospiraceae > Chordicoccus. Next base: position 2,702 of record CAYLHR010000150.1, on the reverse strand, counting down.
CGGAAAGAAATGGCTGGTCTATCAGTCATCGACGGTGGCTTCCACTTACGCCGACAAGGGCTGGGCCAAGCTCGCGCGCTACTCCTCGGACGACACATTCGCACCCGGCGATGTGGTGAGCATGAGCGGCCACGTGTGGATCTCCCTCGGACAGTGCTCCGACGGAAGCGTGCTTCTGGTCCACAGCTCCCCGAGAGGCGTGCAGATCAGCGGTTCCACCGGCAAGGCGGCGACTTTGGCCAAGAAGTACATGAAGAAGTACTTCCCGGAGTGGCCCTATGAGGCGAGAACGGTGACGACCAGTTACCTCTCCTATGTCGCGAAGGCACGCTGGAAGACAAGCGGAAGCGGATCGATTCTCAAGGATCCCGACGGCGTCCAGAAGATGTCCGCGGAGCAGGTCATGAAGTTCCTGCTCGGCCCGGTATGATAAGGGAAGAGGATTCTGACAATTGAAATCGGAAGAGCCATGCAGTCTTGCACGGCTCTTTTTTTTGCGTTATGATGTTAGGTGGTTTACTGGAAAAAATGCGCTCCGGAGGCATCTGATGAGAAAACTTTTTAATTCTGTTACCGTCATATTCTGTGCGCTGGCCCTGTGCGCCGCTGCGCTCGCGGGCTGCGGAAGCGGTTCCGGCGCGGCCGGTTTCGGAATCGTGACGGCCGGTGATGCTTCCGCCGCCTCCGCCCCCCTGGCGGAGCTTTCCGCGGGCATGGAGAACTATGTCGCGGAGACGGGGCTTACGTCCGGCACTTATGCCGCGGCGGAGTACTCGGAGGAGGCCATCGCGGAGCAGTTTAAGGCGGCCTCGGAGGCAGGGGTGCGCTATGTCATCTGCTGCGGCGAGGAAATGGAGATTCCCGTATACGCGGCACAGAATGAATATCACGGAATGCGCTTCCTCCTCTTTGACGGGGAGCCCAGAAAGTCGGCGGACACGGAGGCGCAGATCCGCAAGAATACGGAGTGCATCACCTTTAATAAGGGTGAGCTGGGATTTCTCGCGGGCTACACGGCGATCCGGGAGGGCTATCGGAACGTGAGCTGGATCTCCGGTGTGAACGAGGGGGAATCGGCGGAGTATTACACCGGCTTCCTCCGCGGAGTCGGCTACGCGATCAATGAGCTGATGATCAATTCCGCGGACGTCACGGTGAATGCGGAGTTTGCGGGCAGCGATGCCCTGACCCCGAGGCGGACGGCCGACGCCCTCAATCTGTACGGGGAGGGCACGGAGCTGGTTCTCACCGACCGGCCCGAGATCGCGCGGGCGGTCAGCCTGGCGGCGGCTCAGGCGGGGCGCTATATCGCGACGGTCGGCTTCGACGGCTCGGCTTATCTCGACCGGGTCCAGTATGCTGCGGTGGGCAGCTACTCGGACGCCGTGCAGAAGATTCTGGACGCCTGCATCAAAGACAACGGATTTCAGGGCGGCAGTACGGTGGCCTGCGGCGCCGCCGAGAACGGAATCCGCATCGCGGCGGATTTCGCCGGCTTCTCCTCGGTCTCGGAGGACACGGTCCGGACCCTTCTTTCGGCCATGGCCGCCGGCTCCTACGGGACGGAGACAGGCACGGATACGGAGAGCGGAGAGAGTGAGGGCGGCGAGAGCGCTGACAGCGGAACGGGACTGGAAAGCGTCGTGAATGTGCGCGAGGTGGCACCGTCTGAGCCGGGCGACACGGACGGAAGCGCGTTTGCCGCCGTGACACCGGCCGCCCAGGCGACGGCAGAGGAGGGAACCGAAACGGCGGATGCCTCATCTGACGGAACAGCCGCGGCGCCGGAGGAGTCCGGTGAAGCGGAGGAGACCGGTACGGAGGAAACCACTGCGGAGGAAACCGATACGGAGGAAACCGCTGCGGAGGAAACCGATACGGAGGAAACCGCTGCGGAGGAAACCGATACGGAGGAAGCCGGTGCGGAAGAGACCGATACGGAGGAAGCGGACGCGGAGTAAGGGCCAGACAGCGGTGACACCCGGGACACCGGGCGGAGGGACGGCAGGCAGAAGGAGCTGCTTATGAAGACAGAGATCTTTTCCGAGGAACAATTTGCCGCGCGCATGGAAGGAGAGGCGGCCGGGTGGAAGAGAGCGCATCTCTCGCAGGGGCGTTATCTCAGCTATGACGGGACAAAGATACACTATGTGCGCGCGGTGCGGGATGACGCCCGCGCTTCCGTCGTGCTCGTCCACGGCTTTACGGAGTACGCGGAGCGATATCTGGAGGTGCTCTACTATTTTTATCAGGAGGGCTACTCGGTCTTCATGGCGGATCACCGCGGCCACGGGCGGTCGGGCAGAAAGATTCCTCAGGCGGACCGCGTCTTTGTGAATTCCTTTGACGAATACGTGGAGGATCTGCATTTCTTTATGGAGCACATCGTCCTGCCTTCCGCGCCGGATGCGCCCCTTCTGATGTTCGCGCATTCCATGGGAGGCGCGGTGGGCGCCCTCTTTCTTGAGCAGTATCCGGATTATTTCAAGGCGGCCGTGCTCACATCCCCCATGCTGAAGCTCACCATGGGGCGTGTGCCCTATCCGGCGGTTGAGGCCCTGGCAGCGGCCGCGAAGGCGCTTCACTGGAAGAACCGCCTGCTTCCCGGACAGAAGGGCTTCTGCCCGGAGCCGGACTTCGAGAACTACGTCGGTACCTCCAGGGCGCGCTATGAGTATCTGTTCGGCCAGAGGCTCGCGCAC
>CAYLHR010000149.1:0-5186 GCA_964383335.1 uncultured Lachnospiraceae bacterium | reverse complement strand
CTTTGTCGCCCGCGGATACCTGATGATCCGCACGGCTCACGAGCTGGGCTGCGACACCTTCGTGCACATCTCCTTCCCGCGTCATATGTCCTATGAGACCATGAGCCGCAGAGTCGCGGTCATGAAGGAAGCCTGCAAGGAATTCGGCATGACATTTGCCATGGAGACGGCTCCCGACCCGACCACCGATGTCGGCGTACCGGGCGCCCAGGCCTACATCCTTGAGCATGTTCCGGAGTGGATCGATAAGTACGGCACAAATTCCGCTTACTTCTGCATGAACGACGCGCACACGGAGCCGCTTCTTAAGCAGCTTCTCGAGTACGGCGGCTATTTCATCGAAGCGGACCTTCCGTCGCCTCTTATGGGCTATCCCGGAGCGCTCGGTCTCGACCTCACGGAGGAGGCCGGTGATTTCGAGAAGATCCTCGCCAAGGTCGAGTCGGCTGTCGTCGAAAAAGGAGGTGAGGGCAGATTCGGAACATGGGCATATTCCTATGGCTACACGGTTTCCGCCGGTCTTGCGGAGCACGCGAGAAACGTCATCCTCGGCGAGAGCGAGCTCACGAGCATCGAGGACATCTCCAAGGCGTACGGCATCTTCTCACCGGGCGCCGAGTGGAACGGATCCAACTACACGAACGTCGATACAGGCGTCAAGTCCGACAACACATTCCTGATCTATCAGGATACCTACATCATGGGCAATCCGGGACATTACATGGAGTCCACGAAAGTCGAAGTTCCTGAGAAATACTTCACTGTGAAATAAGCAAGAATGCTCTTGTGATAACCTGATGAGGAGGATGCATTTCCTCCTCATCTTTTGACGATATAAAGACAACGCTTTAAGGAAGGCATTTGAGAAGATGAACAATGAAAATAAGCCGCTTCTTGAGATGCGAAACATCAAAAAGGATTTCTTCGGAAATCAGGTGCTGACGGATATCAACCTGAAGCTTAAGGCGGGGGAAGTGCTGGGTCTCGTCGGTGAGAACGGGGCCGGAAAGTCCACACTGATGAAGATCCTTTTCGGCGCGTCCGATATCGCATCCACCGGAGGATACGGCGGGGATATTCTGCTGGACGGAGAGAAGGTATCCTTCTCCTCACCCTTTGACGCAATCCGCGCGGGTATCGGCATGGTGCATCAGGAGTTTTCTCTGATCCCCGGTTTTGAGGCGGAGGAGAATATACTGCTGAACCGCGAGCCGGTGAAGAAAAATGTGATCTCGGAGGTATTCGGGGACCGCATGGATACCCTGAACCGCAAAGAGATGGACGAGCGGGCCAGGGAGGCCATCGAGAAGATGGGGGTCTCCATCGACCGCCATATGGTAATCAGCAGCATGCCGGTCGGGCATAAGCAGTTCACCGAGATCGCGCGCGAGCTGTCCAAGGAACAGCTCAGGATCCTGATCCTCGACGAACCGACGGCGGTGCTCACGGAGAAGGAGGCCGAGGCGCTTCTTGATTCGATCCGCGGGATGTCCAGGCGGGGCATTTCCGTGATCTTCATCACCCACCGCCTGCATGAAATTCTGTCGGTGTGCGATACGGTCGCCGTCATGCGCGACGGCGTGCTGGTCGAGCAGGTCCCCGCGAAGGAGACGAACGTCGCGGAGATCACGCGGTGGATGGTGGGCCGCAGCGTAAACAGCGGCGCTTCGGCGGGACAGGTGCGCACACACGAGGACGCGAAGACCATTCTGCAGATTGAGAAGCTCTGGGTGGATATGCCCGGTGAGACGGTGCGGAATGTCTCTCTTTCCGTGAAGGAGGGGGAGATCCTCGGAATCGGAGGCCTCGCAGGCCAAGGCAAGCTGGGCATACCGAACGGTATCATGGGGCTCTATGAGGCCGGCGGAAGAGTGGTCTTCGACGGACAGGAGATCCCGCTCAACAACCCGAGAAAATGCCTGGACTCCGCCTTCGCCTTCGTCTCGGAGGACCGCAGGGGCGTGGGGCTTCTGCTCGACGAGTCACTCGAGTGGAATGTGGCCTTCCCCGCCATGCAGATTCAGAATAAATTCCTGAAATCCTATCTCGGCGGACTCATCAAGTGGAGAGATGAGAAGGCGATCCGTGAGGTGACCGAAAAGTATATCGATGAGCTGAAGATCCGGTGCACCGGCTCGAAGCAGAACGCGCGGGAGCTCTCGGGCGGCAATCAGCAGAAGGTCTGTCTGGCCAAGGCGTTCGCGCTTGAGCCGAGGCTTCTGTTCGTATCGGAGCCCACCCGCGGAATTGACGTCGGCGCGAAGGAGCTGGTCCTGGAGGCGCTGAAGAAGTTCAACCGTGAGAGCGGCGTTACGGTTATTATGGTTTCCTCTGAGCTGGAGGAGCTTCGTCAGACCTGCGACCGGATCGCCATCGTCTCGGGCGGCAGAATTTCGGGCATCTTGCCCGCCGATGCCTCCGTCGAGGAGCTCGGAACGCTGATGCTGAGTCAGGTTGTATAAAAAGGGGAGATACGATGACAGAAACGACGACCATGAAAGACAGAGTCGTGTCGGCACTTAAGAACTTCGGCGTCCCGCGCCTCATTATCACGGGATTCCTGGTCCTTCTGCTTGTGCTCGCGCCTTTTGTAGGCGCGGATCTGCCGACACAGATATCCAATATTATTAACCGCTTCAGCTGGAACGGGATACTCGTGCTCGCGATGGTGCCGATGGTTCACTCCGGCTGCGGCCTCAACGTCGGACTGCCCCTCGGCATCATCTCCGGACTTCTGGGAGCGACGCTCTCCATAGAGCTGGGCTTCACGGGAAGGGCCTCCTTCCTCGCCGCGGTGCTGATCGCGACCCCCTTCGCTCTGGTCCTTGGGGCTCTTTACGGGTGGCTGCTCAATAAGATCAAGGGCGGGGAGATGATCATCGCGACCTATGTCGGATTTTCCTCCGTGTCGCTTATGTGCATGTTGTGGCTCATTTTGCCCTATCACAGTCCCAATATGGTCTGGGGCCTCGCGGGTAAGGGACTTCGTACCACGATCTCCCTCGAGGGATACTACAATCAGGCGCTGGCCGGCATCGGGCAGATCAATATCGGAAATATATCCATTCCGACCGGGACCCTGATCTTCTTCGCCATCCTCGCGTTCGGCATCTGGGCCTTCCTTCACACAAAGACCGGAACGGCCATGACGGCCGTGGGCTCGAATCCCGTATTCGCGAAGGCGGCCGGCATCAATGTCGACCGGATCCGCATGCTCTCGGTGGTCATGTCGACCTGGCTTGCCGCGATCGGCATCCTGGTCTATGAGCAGGGCTTCGGATTCATTCAGCTCTACATGGCGCCCTTCTACATGGCGCTTCCGGCGGTTTCGGCGATTCTCATCGGCGGCGCTTCCGTGAACAAGGCGTCCATCATGAACGTGATCGTGGGGACGGTCCTCTTCCAGGGAATCGTGACCATGACTCCGACCGTCATGAACAATATGGTGCACATGGACATGTCCGAGGTGATCAGAATTATCGCCTCCATGGGCATGATTCTGTTCGCGCTGACAAGAAAGACGGAGGCATCGAGATGAATACAGAAAAGAAAAAGAACGCTTCCGTGAATGTGGTGAGCCTTCTTCAGAGGGCCTCCGTGCCGATTCTCTTTATCATTATCTGCGCTGTGTGCATCCCGATTTCCGGCCTCTCCGCGACCATGCTGATCGATGAGATCATCACCCGCATGGGCAGGAACTCCTTCCTGATCCTGAGCCTCCTCATCCCGATCATGGCCGGAATGGGACTCAACTTCGGAATGACGCTTGGCGCGATGGCGGCCGAGATCGGCCTCATACTCGTGTGCGACTGGCAGATCGTCGGGATCCCCGGCATGATCCTGGCCGTCATTATCTCCGTCCCGATTTCCGTCCTTCTGGGAATCTTCTGCGGAAATATCCTCAATAAGGCCAAGGGCCGCGAGATGATCACAAGCTATATCATGAGCTTCTTCGTCAACGGTATCTATCAGCTGGTCGTGCTGTACCTCATGGGAAGCATCATTCCGATCAAGCACACGACCATCAAGCTGCCGAGAGGCTACGGAATCAGAAACACCGTCTCCCTTCTCAGCATGAGACAGAAGCTCGACAACCTGCTTGCCATCCGGATCGGAGGCGTTAAGATTCCGGTTCTGACCTTTATCATTATCGCGCTCCTCTGCCTGTTTATTGTGTGGTTCCGCAGGACCAAGCTAGGCCAGGACATGCGCGCCGTGGGCCAGGATATGGAGGTCGCGCGGGACGCGGGCATCAACGTGGAGCGGACGAGGATCATTTCCATCGTGATTTCGACGGTTCTTGCCGGAATGGGCATGGTGATCTATCTTCAGAATATGGGAAATATCGCGACCTACAGCGCCCACAGCCAGATCGGCATGTTCTGCATTGCGGCTCTTCTCGTCGGCGGAGCCTCCGTCGACCGGGCTTCGATCGGCAATGTGTTCCTCGGCGTTATCCTCTTCCACACGATGTTTATCGTCGCGCCGCGGGCGGGTGCCTATATTACGGGCGATTCCATGATCGGCGAATATTTCCGTGTCTTTGTTTCCTACGCGGTCATCACGGTTGCGCTCATTATGTATGAGACGAATAAGCGCAGGGCGAAGAAGGCCGCCGGAGAGCAGCTGCGTGAAGCGCAGGAGGCGGATGAAGCTGCCGGAAAGGAGGAAGCATGAAGGGGAGACGTACATGGATCATACGCGCCGCGGCGCTCCTCCTGGTTGTCCTGATCGCCGGAGCGATGTTTGTCATCGGGCGCGGCCACACGGTCTATTTCGACAACAAAGAGGCGGAGTACGAGGGAAAAACCTATGAAAGCTTCTACAAAGTCCGCGTGATTGTGGACGGCGCCGAGGCGGCAAAGCTGTCAAAGGGAGACCGCGGGATGGCGGATCTCATGGGACAGACCCTCCGCATGGTGATCGAGATCACGGATGAGGAGGGCTCTGAGCCTCACGCCCACAGGGTCACAATGGGTGTGCCCTACGGCATGGACGGCATCATCATCAATCTTCCGGAGCTCATGGCGGGCCTGCCGGAGGACGCCTATCTCGGGGAATTCATCATTGAACCTCCCGCTGAGGAAGCTGAGGAGGAGATTGTGACAGACGAGCTCGAGCAGATCGGCGAAGAAGGCGCCGAGTAAGTTTGCAGGTGAGTCAGATGGGGACGGTTCTTTTTGACT
>CAYLHR010000148.1:0-5314 GCA_964383335.1 uncultured Lachnospiraceae bacterium | reverse complement strand
GCTTCCGCCTTGGGGGAATCGACAGCGAAGATATGAAAAATCTCCAACAGGTCAGGTCTGTTGGAGGAATCAGAAGCAAGATTGAGCCTTTCCCCCAGTGGGCGGGTTCCGCGTTGGGGGAATCGACAGCGAAGATATGAAAAATCTCCAACAGGTCAGACTGTTGGAGGAATCAGAAGCAAGGTTGAGCCTTTTCCCCAGGCTGCAGCTTCCGCCAAGGGGTATCGCAGTCATTTAGCAATCATGATTCATAAACCATACTTTTTGAATCAACATCTCTGAACCAGGACTTTTGAAGAAACACCGGTATGCTGCCGAATCGGATGCAGCATCTGTTTTTGGAACCCGGCAACGGGCTTTGGAGCCACAGACCAAGTTCGACTAATTCACTTTCGGGTTTCGCCTCAAACCGGCGAATCCCTTCGTTCATAAGTCTCACTTAGGTTCCGGCTCAGAAGGCCGCCCAGAGAAACGAAGAAAGAAATATTTCAGACGTCCGTCAGCATACCGGCTATTCATCAGCAGTCTTAATTCGAATAGTATTTTTTCGAAGCCGGAATAAAACGCGTATCTTTATGAAACAGAGCTTTACGATAAAACGACAGAAAGGCGGCTGAAACAAATGAATCTTCAGGAAAGAACGAAACCGGATCCGTGTGTATTCTGGACGAGGCAGGCTGCCGTCGTGCTGGATGAATTCGATGAAGACGGCAGATATGTCGTCAAAAAGGAGTATATTGAGGCGAAGAATGATACCATCGCCGATTTTTACCTGAAGCTGTACCGGTGGTATACAAGAGAAGCCGGAAAGCACCTCACCCTGCCGCAGGACGCGGAATATCCGATCTGGATGAGCGTAAGTGACGAGCTGATGCTGCGTCCCACGCAGGGGACAGTCATACTGAAGCTGCAGATTCCGGCGGATTCATTTCTCTACGCAAATTATGACGCATGGGGCTACTGCGTCAATTATATGTACGTCCCGACGGACGAGGAGGACAAGATCCGGCACGAGAATGAATTGAAAAAATACGGCGTTGCAAGTGATGATCAGCTGCTTCTCACTCAAAAGGGGAACTTTTATCCCCTCCTCAAAAAGCAGCTCACGGACAGCTGGAGACGTGTGTTCACACAGCCCCCGAAGGACGAAATCGCAGGCCTCGTCGCGACCTGCTGGGAGATCCGGAAGGAATGGATCCTCGAGGTGACCGAATATAAAGAGTGATGAAATAAAGCTGACGGGAAGCAGAGAGATAAGAAGCTGACGGAAAGCGGGAGGATAAAAATGAGCGGTGTTTCTGCCTGCACAGGCGATACGATGGAGCTGTGGACCGCCCAGCAGAAGGTGGTGCTCGACGCGGTCGAACGGGACGGCGTGTCCTATGTCAGGTCGGCCTATATCGATCAGAAGTACGAGGATACCGCCTGGATTTTCCGGACGGCCTACCGGGAGTTCGGCAGACTCATGGAGAGGCGCGTCAAAAAGCCGCAGGAGGCGGAGTCCCCGATCTGGCTCTTCGCGGACCGGCGATGGGTCTACGCCTCTCCCGGCAGCTTTCTGCTCCGCCTCAATGTGCCCCGCGGGGAGCTCGTGACCTTTGACCTGCGGGACTGGAACCGGATCCTGAACCTGAAGCCCCTGGGAACGGAGGAGGAGCAGAGCCGGTTTGACCGGGAACTCACGCGGCAGGGGGTCGCCTGCAGCTCTGATCTCTTCCAGACCCCGTTCTATCCGGTCCTTAAGAGGCAGGTTACGGACAGCTGGAGACAGCTGTTTGACCGGGAACCGGAGGAGGCGTATCTGCAGGCGGCTGTCTGGATTCTTCGGAAGGAGTGGATTCTGTCCGCGGAGGAAGTGACCGGCCGGGCAGAGTGAGAGAACCGTCTTTTCTGCCTTCGTGCATAGCAGTTCTTTATGAGTGAAGCTGTCAAATAGAAATTGACAGTTTCACTTTCTATTTTATTACTGTTAATATATATTCTGACGGTAGCCGGTTTCAAACGGCATTCATCGGACTGCAGCCGGGCGGGAGCGGATACTGCCGGACAAAACTATAGTGATGGAGGATTGTGGTTATGGTTAAAATCGGAGTGACGGAGATCAGTCCCAAGGCAGTTCAGAAACACGCGGAGGAAAATTTCAGAAACGGATTTTTCTGCTGCGAAGCATTGATGGCGGCCATCAGAGATGATTTCAAGCTTGATGTTCCGGAGGAGGTAATCGCGATGTCTTCCGGCATGGCCGTAGGAATCGGAAGATCCGGATGTACCTGCGGCGCGCTGAACGGCGGCGTCATGGCGCTCGGCATGTTCTTCGGGCGCACGGAGCAGAAGGGTCCTCAGGATCCTCAGGTCGTAAAGTGCATGGCGATGACGCACGAGCTTCATGACTGGTTCAGGAAGGCGAATGCCAAGAACGCGATCTGCTGCCGTATCCTCACAAAAGGATTCGATATGGCGGGCGGAGAGCACAAGAAGCAGTGCATCGCCTTCACCGGCCTCTGCGCGGGCAAGGTGGCGGAGATCGTCTGCCGTGAGTGCGGCATAAAGAATCTGGACGACGAGCCGATTCAGGGCCTGGAAAAGCCCTTCCTTCCTCCCCAGTAAGACCGGAAGGCACGGCGGACCGGACATGCTGATATCACATGGACAGAGGCATGTCCGGATACAGGTACGTCAGTAACTGTCAAATGATTCCAGAGGAGGTAGTATGAAATTCATCAAAAAAGTGCCGATCCCGCTGGCCGGCGTCATGCTCGGCTTCGCGGCGCTCGGCAATCTGCTGCAGAGTTATTCAGAGGGAATCCGGTCGGTTTGCGGAATCGTTGCGGGAGTGCTTCTTGTTCTGCTTATTCTCAAGCTGGTCTGCTTCCCGGGCATGATCAGGGAGGACATGAAAAACCCGATCATGGCAAGTGTATCGGGCACCGTGCCCATGACGATTATGCTGCTCAGCACCTACGTGAAGCCGCTCATCGGACCCGGCGCCATTGCAATCTGGTATTTCGGGATCGCGCTTCACATCTGCCTGATCATTTACTTTACACTCATATTTGTGAAGAGCTTTGATCTGAAGAAGGTATTCGCGTCCTGGTATATCGTCTATGTCGGCATTGTCGTGGGCTCCATCACGGCGCCCGCTTTCGAAAAGACGGGAATCGGCGCCGGTCTCTTCTGGTTCGGCCTGATTGCGCTGATCGTGCTGCTGATCGCGGTGACCATGCGCTACTCGAAGATCCCGGTTCCGGAGCCGGCCAGGCCGCTCATCTGCATCTACGCGGCGCCGACCAGTCTCTGCATCGCGGGATATGTGCAGTCTGTGACGCCCAAGAACAGGTCTTTCCTGATCGCGCTTTGGGTTATCGCGACCGTACTCTATGTATTCGCGCTTGTAAAGGCCATCGGATATCTGAAGCTGAAGTTTTATCCGAGCTATGCGTCCTTTACATTCCCGTTTGTGATTTCGGCGATCGCGTCGAAGCAGACGATGGCCTGCTGCGCAAAGATGGAGCAGCCGCTCCCCTTCCTTGCGCCGATTGTTCTCATCGAGACAATCATTGCCACTGTATTTGTTGTGTACACACTGATCCGCTTCCTGATGTTCCTCACGGCGTCGGAAGGCTGATAAAAGCCTCATACGGGGAGCCCTGTCTCCCCGTTCTTGTTTTATTCTGAAGGGAGAGAAAAAATGGGAATGACTTTCTCAAAAGGAAAGCTTGCCGCGGCCGGCGCTGTCTGCGGTGTGATCGCCGCCATACTGGCAGCTTTCGGCAACCCCGCCAACATGGCATTCTGTATCGCCTGCTTTATCAGGGATACAGCCGGAGCGATGGGATTCCATCAGGCGGCTCCGGTTCAGTACGCGAGACCTGAAATTGTCGGACTTATCATCGGCGCGTTCGCGATTTCGATCGCGACAAAAGAGTATCGGTCAACGGCCGGTTCGTCCCCGATGATCCGCTTTGTGCTCGGCATGATCATCATGATCGGCGCTCTCGTATTTCTCGGCTGCCCGCTCCGCATGGTGCTGCGTCTGTCGGCGGGAGATTTGAACGCCTGTGTGGCCCTTGTCGGCTTTATCGCGGGCGTCGGTACCGGCGCATTTGCCCTCAAGAACGGATTCAGCCTGGGACGCGCTCATGCAGCAAATAAAATGAGCGGCGGCGTGCTGCCCGTGCTTTCGCTCGGCATCCTGCTGCTTGCGGTCTGCACTACCCTGTTTACGGTCAGCGAGTCCGGCCCCGGAAGCAAGCACGCGCCGATTCTCCTTGCCCTGGCGGGCGGCCTTGTATTCGGTGCCCTGGCCCAGAGATCCAGAATGTGCTTCGCCGGCTCCATCCGCGATATCTTTATCATGAAAAATGCGGACCTTCTCTGCGTGATTCTCGGCCTCTTCGCGGTAATGCTGGTCTTTAATATCGCGACCGGAAAATTTGTGCCTGCCTTCAATACCCCGGGCGTCATCGCGCACTCGGAGCATCTGTGGAATTTCCTCGGAATGTACACCGTGGGCTTCGCGGCCGTCCTGGCCGGCGGCTGCCCCCTTCGCCAGCTGATTCTCGCGGGCCAGGGCTCCTGTGACGCGGCGGTGACCGTGCTCGGCATGTTCATCGCCTCGGCCATGTGCCACAATTTCGGGCTTGCTGCGTCCGGAACAGCCAAAAATGATGCCGGTGAGATTACCGCCGGTGCGGTGCCGATGAACGGCAAGATCGCCTGCATCATCTGCATCGTCGTCCTGTTCGTGATTGCGTTTACGCAGAAGCGGGAAAAGAACTGAAGCGGAGCAATTCCGCAGATCACCTCTTGATAAGGAAAGGTAAGGTGGATAATATGAAGGAAGTGGATGCGAGAGGGCTCTCCTGCCCGGAGCCGATCATGATGACGGCGGAGGCTCTTAAGGGATCTTCGGAGGCGGTCAGGGTGCTTGTCTCGGAGCCGGTGCAGAGAACCAACGTCGAGAAATACGCGCTGTCTCAGAAAAAGAAAGTGACGGTCTCTGAAGTTGAGGACGGATTCGCGCTGCTGATTGAGTGAAGTCGGTTCAGTGCACGGCACCGGCGCCCGGAGGATATCCGGATGCCGGTGTTTTGCTGTGGCGCGGGGATTCGCAAAGTATGGTTTGCGAATCAACATAGCGGCGAACAGCAGGGTATGCTGACGGACGTCTGAAATATTTCTTTCTTCGGTTCTCTGGGCGGCCTTCGGAGCCAGAACCTAAGTGCGACTAGCTCGCTTTCGGGTCTCCGCACACGGAGCCCCGAAAGTGAATTAGTCGAACTTGGTCTGTGGCTCCAAAGCCCGTTGCCGGGTT
>CAYLHR010000147.1:0-5375 GCA_964383335.1 uncultured Lachnospiraceae bacterium | reverse complement strand
AGGCTGCAGCTTCCGCCAAGGGGTATCGCAGTCATTCAGCAATCATGATTCATAAGGTATACTTTGTGAATCAGGACTGTTTGGGCTGAAGGCAGCGAAAACCTCGCTGCCAGGCCAACCGCAGAACCCGACTGGCCGCGGAAGGAAAAAAGCAAGGCTGCCGAGCCAAACCGCAGGCGTGACCTGGCCTGTAGATTGCGAAAACCTCGCTGCCAGGCCAACCGCAGAACCCGACTGGCCGCGGCTATCAAAAATCAAGGCCGCCGAGCCAAACCGTTTTAATGCAGCCGCACCTCTCTCACCTCCGCTCCGCACGGTAGACGCGTGGGCTGACCCCGAAGCTCTCCCGGAAAACCCGGTGAAAATAGCTGGTGTTCTCATAGCCCACGGAGTAGGCGATATCGGTCACGGGGAGATCCGTATGGACGAGCAGGTAAACCGCCTGGCTCATCCGCTTCTCGATGAGCAGGTCCTTGAAGGTTTTGCCTGTGATCTTTTTGGTGACGCGGCCCATCGTGTAGATATCGGTCCCGGCCCCGGCGCAGAATTCAGCGAGCGAGGCGTCTCTGTACCCCGACTCGATATAGCCGAGGAGCTGCAGAACCAGATTCTGTTCGAAGGAGCTGTCGGACCCGTGAATTCGGTCGGTGCAGTCCGTCAGCGTGAGAAAGAGGAGGGCGATGGTGGACTGGCTCAGCGTCCGGCGGTTGGCCGGCTCATTTAACATGATCCAGATCATGTTCTCCATCAGATTCTGAACCGGCAGAATGCCGGCCGCGTCAAAGTACAGATAATTACCGCCCATGTTCCGCTCGGTCAGGCAGCTGATGAGAAAGTCGCGGAGGGCACTGGATTCATTTTCCATGGAGCGGAGCACCGAGTCGAAGAACTGGGGGAGAATCATGAAGTTCACGGCGATATCGCTCTCGCCCGCGGGCAGAATCTCCTGCTCCGCGTGCTGATTCATAAAAAGAAGATCTCCCTCCCTGAGGCAGATCCTCCTGCCGTCTATGATGTGCGTCGTCGAGCCGCTGCACATATAGACGAATTCGACATAATTGTGCGTATGCTTCGGAAAATGGACAAACCGCGTATGCGGCCGGATATCAATGAGCTTGCCGTTCGTCAGAACGACGGCCGCGTCCACCTCGTCCGTCCTCGCCCCGGTCCGCTCCTTTCTGTAATAAAGGCTCCGGTCGATGGAGCCCACTCCGTCAAGGATGGCCTGTTCCTCGGGGGTGACGGGCGATAGTCTTTCAAGCAGGGCCTGGTTCATGGCTGTCTCCCGTGCGCGCTTTATGATCCTTACGGCCTGTAAAATCCGGGCCTCTTTTTTTCATCATAATACGGTTTATCCTGCCGTTCAAGACATTCCTCGGCCGTAATCGTCATCCCCTCGAAGAAGTCATCGAGCGCGCAGCAGCTTCCTGCCGCGCGCCCGCATTTCGGGTAGAGGGGACAGACGAATTCAAAGCATTTTCTTTCCTCCGTCTCTCCCTTCTGATTCATAGGCTTCTCACTGCGGATAGAACCCGGTCGGCTCATCGCTCAGATTGATGAAGATGTTCTTCTGCTGCGTGTAGGCATCCAGGATGCTGAGATCCGTCTCGCGGCCGATGCCGGACTTCTTGTAGCCGCCGAAGGGCGCGCCCGCCGGAATCTGATTGTAGGTATTGACCCACATGCGCCCCGTCTCGACCGCTCTCGCGACGCGGATCGCGCGGGTGATGTCCTTTGTCCAGACCGCGCCGCCGAGACCGTATTCGGAATCATTGGCCATGGCGATCACCTCGTCCTCCGTCTTAAACTTGATCACCACCGCGACCGGTCCGAAGATCTCCTCCTGTGCGACGCGCATGTCATTTGTGACATTGGTGATGAGGGTCGGCTTGAAGTAGCAGCCCTTCGCGAGATCTCCCTCCGTATTTCTCTCGCCGCCGCAGGCGATGGTCGCGCCCTCCTGCTTCGCGATTTCGATGTAGGAGGCGATCTTCTTCACCTGCGCCTCGTTCACCTGGGCGCCGATCTGTGTGTTCATGTCCATGGTGTCGCCCTGGTTGACCTTCTCGAAGGCCTTGATCGCGGCGTCGACAAACTTGTCGTAGATTCCCTCCTGGACAAATACCCTGGATCCGGCGCAGCAGACCTGGCCCTGATTGAAGAGGATGCCGACCTGCAGCCCGTCGAGTGCCTGGTCGAAATTGCAGTCGTCAAAATAAATATTGGCGCTCTTGCCGCCCAGCTCCAGTGTCGCCGGGATCAGCTTCTCCGCAGCCGCGCGGGCGATGCTGAGGCCGACCTCCGTGGAGCCCGTGAAGGCGAGCTTCCTGAAGCCGGGGTGATCCAGAATATACTGGCCCGATCTGGAGCCCTTGCCCGTGATCACGTTGATGACGCCGGCCGGAACAAGATCCTGAATCAGTTCCATGAAGACGAGCAGGCTGAGCGGTGTTGCGGAAGAGGATTTAATGACCGTGCAGTCACCGGCCGCAAGAACCGGCGCGAGCTTCCACGCCGCCATGAGGAAGGGGAAGTTCCAGGGAACGATCTGTCCGACGACGCCGATGGGCTCGCGGAGGACGATGCTGAGCGCGTTTCCGGTAATATTCGGGGTATTGAGCACCGTCGCCGTCCCCTGCTGGGTCAGAATCGCGCCGGCAAAATATCTGAAGTGCTCGGAAGACCACGGGACATCGATGAATGTCGTCTCACGGAGGGGCTTGCCGTTGTCCAGTGTCTCGACGGCTGCCAGAAGCTCCGCGTTCTCATCGATTCTGTCCGCAATCTTGTTGAGAATCGCGGCTCTCTCCTGCGGCTGCACATTTTTCCAGGCGGGAAATGCCGCCCAGGCGGCCTTCACGGCGTCATCCACGTCCTTCTCCGTCGCCTCCGCGCAGTAGGCCAGGTGCTCGCCGTTCGCGGGATTGGTCGTCGCAAAGGTCGCGCCGTCCGAGGCGTCACGCCACTCTCCGCCGATGAACAGGCCGTATTTTTCCTTGAAATTCACGCTCATCTCTTTTTCCTCCTGCTGAAAAGCATTTACAATTTGAACTGTTTTCAGTATAATCTCGTCTGAGTATTTTAAAATATCCAAAAAGTGAAAAGATTAAGATACCAGATGGGCAGCGCGGTGTCCGTTTCCGGAAATCCATCCGCACAGCCGATGGTTTAAGAGGACTTCCTATGCTGAAATACGAACTCAAAAAGGAAAAAGGCCGGCCGCTCTACGAGCTCCTCTACGACGCGGTCAAAAATGACATTCTGATGGGATACCTGGGGGCGGGGACAAAGCTGCCGTCGAAAAGGGAGATGGCGGAGGACAACGGAATCAGTCTCACCACCGTCATGAGCGCCTATCAGCTGCTTCTCATAGAGGGGTATCTGGTCAGCGAGGAGAAACGGGGCTACTATGTCGCAAACATACAGTCCATGAGCCGCGCCAAAAGGCCGGCGGAAGAGGGCATGAAGTACTACGAGGAGGACCGGTGGTTCGCCGACTTCCGCTCAAACAACACGCTCTACCACAACTTTCCCTACGCGACGTGGAAGAAAGTCATCCGGGAAATACTGTCGGATTACGAGATGGAGCTCGTCGTAAGAGGCAATCCCTTCGGCCTGATGGAGCTCCGGAGGGAGATCGCGGATTATCTGTACCGCGTGCGCGGAATCAACGTCTCCGCGGAATGCGTCATTATCGGGGCCGGCATCGAATATCTCTACGCCCGCCTGATTACCCTTTTCCCGCCGAGCTCCATCTACGCCGTCGAAAATCCGGGCTATCAGAAGATCGCGCAGATCTACCAGGCCTATCATCTCCGGTGGAAAAGCGTGGAAATGGACAGCTCGGGGGTCAGCATGTCCGACCTCCGCGTAAAGGACGCGACGATCGCGCACGTCTCTCCCGAGCACCACTACCCGCTCGGGACGACCATGCCGGTCAACCGGCGTCAGGAGCTCCTCGCCTGGGCCGGGGAATATGAGGAGCGCTATATCATAGAGGATGACTACGACTGCGAATTCCGCTACAACTCGCGCTCCATCCCGGCCTTAAAGAGCTTTGACACAAAGGGGAAGGTCATCTACATGAATACCTTCAGCAAGACGCTCTCCCCCGCCGTCCGGGTGAGCTACATGGTGCTCCCCGAGCACCTTCTCGCGAGATACATCCGCGAGACCCATTTTTTCACCAATTCGACGTCCAGCCTCGAGCAGTACGCCGTGGCGAGATTTATTGAGCAGGGCTATTTTGAGCGCCATCTCACGAGAATCAAGAAGCTCTACCGCCAGGAGGGCGAGCGGCTCATGCGGATCCTGCAGGAGAATCCGGATATTCCGATCAGACGAATCTCCGGCGGCAGCAGCGGCACCCACCTGCTCGTGGAGCTGGATACAGAAATCCCGGACGGCCTCATCATGAAAAATGCGGCCGCCCGGGGTATTAATCTCGCGTGTCTCTCCGAGTTCTGCTTTGAAGGAAGCAGACGCTACGATCACACGCTGGTTCTCAATTATTCCGACCTCGACGAGGCGACACAGACCGAGGCGGTCCGGCGGCTCGCCGGTCTCTTCCGCTGAAAAAACACGCGGATATATAAAGCCGGATCCGTACCGGACGGGCGGCAGGCCTTTAGAAGAGGCCGGAGATCACGCCGTTCTCATCGACATCGATGCGCTCGGCCGCCGGAACCTTGGGCAGGCCGGGCATGGTCATGATTTCTCCCGTCAGCGCGACCAGGAAGCCGGCGCCGGCGGAGACCTTGATATTCCGCACCGTGACGGTGAAGTCCTTGGGGGCGCCCAGCTGCGCCGGGTCGTCCGTCAGGGAGTACTGGGTCTTTGCCATGCAGACGGGCAGATCCCCGTATCCGAGATTCTCGAGCTGGCTGATCTGCTTCTCGCAGGCCGCGGTAAAAGAGACATCCTTTCCGCCGTAGATCTTTGTGACGATATCGCGGATCTTGTCCCTGATCGGACGGTCCGTCTCATAGGCGAAGCGGAAGTCATTGGGTTCCTCGCAGAGCCGGATCACCTCGCGCGCGAGCTCCTCGCCGCCTTCGCCGCCCTTGGCCCAGACCTCAGACAGGGCGACATGGACGCCCAGCTCCTCGCATTTGCTGCGGATGAGCGCGAGCTCCGCCTCCGTATCCTGCGGGAAGCGGTTGATCGCGACGACGCAGGGAAGCCGGTAGACTTCGGTGATGTTCGAGATGTGTTTCAGGAGGTTGGGGAGTCCCTTCTCGAGGGCCTCGAGATTCTCCTTCCCGGTCTCGGCCTTGGGCACGCCGCCGTTGTATTTGAGTGCGCGGGCCGTCGCCACGAGGACGACGCAGTCGGGCTTAAGTCCCGCCATGCGGCACTGGATATCGAGGACCTTC
>CAYLHR010000146.1:0-5464 GCA_964383335.1 uncultured Lachnospiraceae bacterium | reverse complement strand
GAAAGGGTGCAGGTCGTTAATAGCGGCGCGAGGGTTCAAATCCCTCCTTCTCCGCGCGGAAGAACCCCGAAGATGCAGGATTTTCAGATCAGGCATTTCCGGGGTCTTTCTCTGTGCCGGAGAGGCTCCGCGCCGAGGAGGCCGCATACACAGAATGTTCATTTGCATTTTGACATATGTACTGCTATGATGATGGTCTGAAAGGAGCGGAAGAGGCAGGGGGAGCCTTTTTGAATATGCGGGATACGATAACGGAAATATACTGGAAAATGCAGGAGATCTTCACCTCTTCGGACATGATGATTTTCGGGATCGTTCTGGCCATGATCGGGCTTCTGCCCGTCATGCTGGTGGGATTCCGGAGGAGGGGCTCCGTAAGGACGGTGTCCCTGGCCGTGTTCGCGGTGTACATTCTGGGCAATCTGAGCTTTACGCTTCTCAACAGAGAGGTGCTGTCGGACCAGTATATCGTGCTGCAGCCGCTCAGCGACCTGAAGGGGGCCTTCTATATGGATCTCGGCGTGATCGGGACCCTGCGGCGCCTGCTCGACGAGGGGGTGGAGCCGGTCCTTCAGACCATCCACATAAACCGGAGTCTTATGGCGAGAGAGGTGCTGCTCAACGTGCTTCTTTATGTGCCGATGGGCTATCTTCTTCCCTTTGTGTTCCGGTCGCTTCGGGGAAAGCTCACGGCCATCACCCTGATCGGGTTTCTGTGTTCCTGCGCGACCGAGATCGCGCAGCTTTACTGGCATATCGGCTGTTTTCAGGTCGATGATATTATCTGCAACACGGCGGGGACGCTTCTCGGGGCGTTTGCGGGGAGTCTGCTCGGTTTTATCTGGCGGGTAAAATGAGCGGCCGCGCGTAAGAAAAGGCCCGGCCGGATGAAAGGTACAGGGGAGTCGAAATGGCAGGCAGAAGAAAAAAGAGAAGAAGAAGCGGGGCGGGGCTCATCCTGCTCACCCTTCTGATCCTTCTGATTGCTGCGATTACCGGGTTTTACGTAAGGGGAATGCAGCAGGCGGAGGGAAAGTTTCTCCCGAACACGACGGTGAACGGGATGGATTACAGCGGTATGACGGCCGCCGAGGCGGAGGAGCAGTTCCGCTCCACCTACACGGGAAGACAGCTGGAGATCAGAGAGATGGACGGGATCTCCGAGATCATCCGCTACGATGATCTGGATTACCGCTTCACGACGGGCAGCACCTTTGACGAGCTGATCGACAGCCAGAATTATTTCATGTGGCCGGCCGCATTTTTCAGGCCGACGGAGATCGTCACGAAGGAGGGCTTCGAGTACGACGAATTAAAGCTCCGTGACGCCGTGCACGCGCTGAACGCCGTCTCCGGCCCGCAGATCCAGGATCCCGTCAACGCGCATATCGAGCGGACGGACGCGGGTTATGTGCTCATGGACGCGGTCGACGGAAACCGGCTGGATGAGGAGATGGTGCAGAAGCTGGCCGCCGAGGCGGTCAACCGGGGCGACAGCGTGATGGATCTTGCGGAGCTCGGCTGCTACAAAAAGGCCTCGGTCTACGCGGACGACCCGGACCTGCAGGCCCAGTTTGAGCTCATAGACCGCTACCAGAACGAGGTGATCAGCATCAGCATGGAGGGCAATACCTACGTGCCGCTCGCAAAGGACACCTTCCTCGACTGGATGACCTTCGACGGGGGCAAGGCGGCGGTGAGCGAGGAGGCCGTGCTCGCCTACACGGAGCAGCTGGCGGCCCAGTACAATACGTTTCAGAAACAGAGGCAGTTCACGACGACGAACGGGGATGTCGTGACCGTCGGCGGCGGGGACTATGACAATTACGGTTATATCCTTAACTGCGCGGAGACGGCCCCGGTCATCCGGAAGGCACTCCTTTCGGGGCAGAGCCAGACCATCGCCTGCGTGTGGGACAAATACGCGCTCACCCGCGACAGCAGCGGCTCGGATTTCGGAAACACCTACGTGGAGGTGAGCCTCGATCAGCAGCATCTGTGGTATTACAAGGACGGGGCGCTCGTCGTGGATACCCCGGTCGTGACCGGAACCGCCAACGAGAAGCGGGCGACGCCGACCGGTGTGATGCAGATCCTGGACAAGCGGACGAATCACAAGATGAAGGGAAGCTACGGCTCCTCCTTCGCCAAATTTGCCATGTGGCTCACAAACGGAGGCATCCTCATCCATGACGCGTCCTGGCGGGACGAGTACGGCGGGGATATCTATCTCTATGACGGGAGCCACGGCTGCGTGAATACGCCGCTTGAAGCCGTGAAGAGAATTTATGACGAGATAAAGATCGGAACGCCGGTTGTCATCTATGACCGCGAGAACCGCGTCCCCCACCCCCACAACGAGACCTACTCGGGAGAGACGGATCCGGAGGACGACGGTGAGACGGACGATCCGGAGGAGATCGCCGAGCTTCTCGAGGACGCCGAGCTCTTCTCCGAGGAAGGGCTGTCTGGGGAGGATGCGGAAAATGAGGCCGCCGGAGAGGACCTCTTCACCGGAGAGGATGAAGGAGGCGGCGCGGACGAGCCGGTCGGCGAGATCGATGACGGCGGCGATGAGGAGATCGGATTTTTCGACGTGGAGGACGAGTTCTGACGGAATTCCGGTACAAGTCTCCGGGACTTGGTGGTATAATGGGAGTTGATAACGCTGTATTCTGACAGGGAGGTGTACAATGGGGTTTATTGTTCCGATGATTTTCCTGATTTTTGTCGTTTACCTGCTGGTTTCAAACATCCGGGTTGTTCCGCAGGCGCAGGCCTACGTCATTGAGACGCTGGGACGCTTCAAGTGCGTCTGGGACGCGGGACTTCATTTCAAGATTCCCTTCTTTGAGAGGATCGCCAAGAAGGTCTCTCTTAAGGAGCAGGTGCTGGATTTCCCGCCGCAGCCCGTGATCACGAAGGACAACGTGACCATTTCCATTGACTCCGTCGTCTTCGCGCGCGTCTTCGATCCGAGACTTTACACCTATGGCGTGGAGAGCCCGATCGCCGGTCTCCAGAACCTGTCCGCGACGACGCTCCGCAACATCATCGGTGAGCTTGAGCTCGACCAGACTCTGACGAGCCGCGACGAGATCAACCGCAAGATGGAGGCCATCCTCGATCAGGCGACGGATCCCTGGGGAATCAAGGTCACGCGCGTCGAGCTGAAGAATATCACGCCGCCCAAGGAGATCGAGGAGGTCATGACGAAGCAGATGCGCGCGGAGCGCGAGAGACGTCAGACCGTGCTCGAGGCCCAGGCCCATCAGGAGGCCGTCGTGTCCAGGGCTGAGGGCGACAAGCGCGCCAAGATCCTGACGGCTGAGGCGGAGCGCGACGCGCAGATCGCCCTGGCGCAGGGCCGCGCGAGATCGATCGAGCTCGTATACGAAGCGGAGGCCGAGGGCCTTCGGAAGCTGAATGAGGCGAATGTCGGCGAGTCCGTTCTCAGACTGAAGGGCCTGGAGGCTCTGAAGGACGTGTCGGACGGCCGTGCGACCAAGATTTACCTGCCCTCGGATATCGCCTCCGTGGTGTCCTCGCTGGGACTTGTCGGCGAGGCGCTGGGCGTGGGAGATGCGACTCCCGTCGACCATACCGACAAGGCGGATGTGCAGGCGGCAAATGATCCCTGCATTCATCCGGAGACGGGGCGCGGGGGGCGCGACGCCGCCTACACGACGGCGAAGATCAATGCAGAAATCGCCGAGACCGCGCGGCGGCACGCCGACAGGGACGACGTGTATTGATCCCTTCCCCTGAAGGCGGCCCTGCGGACCGCCTCGGGAACGCGAACGGATACTCATACGGGATGCCGCGCAGGCGGCATCCTTTCGTGCGCTTTCAAAGAAAGGGCTTATCGGCCCCTCTTGAAAATATATTAACCGGAAAGAGAAGGATCGGGAATGAAAAGACTGAACGCATGGACCACCTATGACCAGAAGATGAATGAGGACTGCAGCCGCTTCGCGAAGGAGTATATGCGCTTCCTCGACGAGTGCAAGACGGAGCGGGAGTGCGCGGACCGGGTCGTCAACGACCTGGAGGCTGCGGGCTTTCGGGAACTGAGCCGCCTCATCGGGGAGAAAAAGCAGCTGAAGCCGGGAGACCTCGTCTACAGCGTGTGGATGAACAAATCCGTCGCGGCCTTCCGCATCGGGGAGGCGCCGATGGAGGAGGGACTCAACATACTGGGCGCCCACATCGATTCGCCCCGCCTCGACGTGAAGCAGAATCCCCTCTACGAGGACACGGGCTTCGCCTATCTGGACACGCATTATTACGGCGGGATCAAGAAGTATCACTACGTGGCGAGACCTCTGGCCCTGCACGGCGTCGTCGTGAAGAAGAACGGGGAGACGGTGGTCGTCTCGGTGGGAGAGGATGAGGACGATCCGGTCTTCTTCATCTCGGATATCCTGATTCATCTGTCGAGAGAGCAGATGAAGAAGGACGCGGCGCACGTGGTCGAGGGAGAAAATCTGGATCTCATCATCGGCTCGAGCCCCATCCGCATCGACGCGGAGAGCGCGGCCGGAAGCGAGGGCAAGGAGCCCCCGAAGGACAACGCGGTGCGCGACGCGGTCCTGCAGATCCTCCTTGAGGAGTACGGCATCGAGGAGGAGGATTTCGAGTCCGCCGAGCTCGAGATTGTTCCCCAGGGAAAGGCCAGGGAGGCCGGCTTCGACAGAAGCATGATTCTGGCCTACGGACAGGACGACAGAGTGTGCGCCTATCCGTCTCTCCGCGCCATTTTGGACGTGAAGAATCCGCGCAGGACGGCCTGCTGCCTTCTGGTCGACAAGGAGGAGATCGGTTCGGTCGGCGCAACCGGCATGAGATCCCGCTTCTTTGAGAACGCGCTCGCCGAGCTCATGAATCTCACGGGCGAATACTCGGATCTCGCCTTAAGGAGGGCGCTCGCCAACAGCTGCATGCTGTCCTCGGACGTGAGCGCGGCCTACGACCCGCTCTACGCCTCCTGCTTCGAGAAGAAAAATGCGGCCATCATGGGCGAGGGCCTCGTATTCAACAAATTTACGGGATCGGGCGGAAAGAGCGGGTCCAACGACGCGAACGCGGAGTACATCGCGCATCTCCGTTCCATCTTCGGCGAGGCGGATATCCGCACCCAGACTGCCGAGCTCGGAAAGGTCGACGCGGGAGGGGGCGGCACCATCGCCTACATCCTCGCGCTCTACGGCATGAACGTGATCGACTGCGGGGTGGCGGTTCTCAGTATGCACTCGCCCTATGAGGCGGCGAGCAAGGCGGATCTCTACGAGGCCTACCGCGCCTACTGCGCGTTCCTTATGAAAGCGGATCTTCGAAACAGCTGACCCATTTTCCGGGAGGTAGAGAGTTGGATTTTCATGACTCCATGATTCAGACAGAGATGCTGTTTCAAAGCAGAATCATATCCTTCGGGTACAAGGAGTATTCCCTTGAGACCTACGCG
>CAYLHR010000145.1:0-5464 GCA_964383335.1 uncultured Lachnospiraceae bacterium | reverse complement strand
GGCGGCGGAGCGGCGTCTTCCTTTAATTTTACAGGCGGGATCAACGATGTCTATGAGATCGGCTGCCGTCTGGAGCGGAAGCGGGTCGAATGCGCGCTTATGATCAAGGCGGCGCTCGCATAGGCGATGACAGCTTAAAAAAGCTGTGGAATGATTATTATTTCCCCGGTTCAGGGGGAAGAGGGGGAACAGAAGAATTATGAAGAAAAGAAACGGCATCATTACAGTCCTTGTGATGATTCTGGCGACCATCCTCTGCGTCTTTACCGCGCTTCAGGGATGGGGACCGACAGGGACGGGCTCCATGAAGAACATCAAGCTCGGACTTGATCTTTCGGGCGGTGTGTCCATCACCTACGAGGCGGACTCGGAGTCGCCCTCCGACTCGGATATGGACGACACGGTCTGGAAGCTGCAGCAGCGCGTACAGAACTACTCGACGGAAGCCAATGTCTACCGCGAGGGCGCGAACCGGATCAATGTCGAGATTCCGGGTGTGTCCGACGCGAATCAGATTCTTCAGGAGCTCGGCACGCCGGGATCCCTCTACTTCATCGCCCAGACGGATTCCGAGGGAAATGAGAACTACACCTTAAACGGCACGGAATACGTCCTCACAAAGACCATCGAGGAGCTGAAGGAGGACGGGTCCGTCGTCTGCGAGGGTCCGGATGTCGCATCGGCCGAGGGAGGTGTGACCCAGGATTCCACGACCAAGAACAATGAGTACGTCGTGGAGCTCACCTTCACCTCCGACGGTGCCAAAAAGTTCGCGGACGCGACGACAGCCGCCTTCTCCGCGGGCGAGTCCATCGGCATCTACTATGACGGGCGCTTCGTGTCCGTCCCGCGCGTCAACGCCGCGATCACGGACGGAAAGGCCATTATCGAGGGCATGGACAGCATCGAGGAGGCCAAGGAGCTCGCGTCCTATATCCGGATCGGCGGCCTCAAGGTCACGCTGAACGAGATCCGCTCCAACGTGGTCGGCGCCCAGCTCGGCCAGGAGGCCATCCGCACCTCCCTCATCGGCGGTGCGATCGGACTGGCTCTCGTCATCCTCATCATGATCGTTTTCTACATGGTGCCGGGTATTGTCGCCTCGGCGGCGCTGATTCTCTATGTCGCGCTCATGCTGATCCTTCTTAACGCCTTTGACCTCACGCTCACTCTTCCGGGTATCGCGGGTATCATCCTCGGTATCGGAATGGCGGTCGACGCGAACGTGATCATCTACTCCCGCATCCAGGAGGAGGTCACAAACGGCAATTCCGTAAGAGGCGCGATTCAGGCGGGCTTCCACAAGGCGATGTCCGCGATTCTGGACGGCAATATCACGACCCTGATCGCCGCGGCGGTTCTGGGCGTTCTCGGAACAGGTACGATCAAGGGATTCGCGATGACGCTCGCGCTCTCCGTCGTCCTCTCCATGTTCACCGCACTTGTCATCTCGCGCCTGCTCGTTCAGGCGGTCTACGCGGTCGGCGTGCAGAACGAGAAGCTCTGGGCGAGACCCAAGAAGGTGACGCACTTCCGCTTCGTGAAGAACTGGATCAAGTATCTGATCGTCGCCGGAATCATCCTCGTCATCGGCATCGGCAGCATGATCATGCACAGCACGGGCGGGGAGCGCGCGCTCAATTACTCGCTCGAGTTCCTGGGTGGAACGTCCACCACGGTCGGATTCAATGAGGATCTCTCCCTCGCGGATCTCGACGAGAGAGTGACCCCCATCCTTCAGGAAGTCATCGGGGAGGGCGGCGCCGGCGTGTCCTATCAGAAGGTCGTCGGAAGCAGCGACGTCATCATTAAGACAAGAACCCTCGACGTGGAGGAGCGCGAGCAGATGTCGCAGCGTCTCCACGAGGAGTTCGGTGTCGAGGAGTCGAGCATCACGGCTGAATCCATCTCCGCCACCGTCGGCAGCGAGATGAGAAGAAGCGCGATTCTCGCGGTCGTGATCGCGGTCATCCTCATGCTGCTGTACATCTTCGTCCGCTTCAGGGATATCCGCTTCGCGACCTCCGCGGTGCTGGCCCTGATCCACGACGTGCTGATTACGCTGATGTGCTACGCGGTGCTCAGAATTTCGGTGGGCGGCTCCTTCATCGCCGTCATGCTGACGATTCTCGGCTATTCGATCAACTCCACGATCGTCATCTTCGACCGGATCCGCGAGCACATGGCCTTTATGGGCAAGCGGACGTCCTATGAGGAGCTCGTGGACGGCGCCGTCAACATGACGCTGACAAGAAGTATTCTCACCAACCTCACGACGTTTGCGTCCATCCTGATGCTGTATATCCTCGGCGTCGCGTCCATCAAGGAGTTCACGCTTCCCATGATGGTCGGTATTGTTTCCGGCGCCTGCTCGTCCGTGTTCCTCACCGGACCGCTGTGGCATTTCTTCCGCACGCACTTCGGAAGCGGAGCGAAGGAAGCCGCCGCGCTCGAGGCATCCCGCGCGGCCGCTCCGCGGACCGCGGGGACGGAGAACGCCGGGACGGAGAGTGCCGCGTCCGGCAGCGGCGGATCCTTCGAGGCCAAGCGCTCCGGAAGCAACCCCAACGTGATCCGGAAGAAGAAGTCCAGAAAGGGAAGACGCTGATTCCTATAATATGATTGATCTGTGAATCCATGCCTTAAACAGCATGGATTCATTTTTGGAAGAAAGTATGGAAAAATGGGTTGTCACGGCCAAACGCGCCGATTTTTACGCCATCGCCGAACGGTTTCATATCGATCCCGTGACCGCGCGGGTCATACGCAATCGCGATATCGTCGGGGATGACGCCATCGCGGAATATCTGTACGGAGATCTCAGCAGTCTGCGGGACCCCCTGGAGCTGAAGGATATGGATCTCGCGCGGGACATTCTCCTCCGTAAGATACGGGAGGGGAAGAAGATCCGCATCATCGGGGATTATGATATAGACGGCGTCATGTCCTCCTATATTCTGAAGACGGGAATTGCCCGGCTGGGCGGCCGCGCGGATATCCGGATTCCCAACCGCATGTCCGACGGCTACGGCATCAACGAGCGGCTCATCCGTGAGGCGTACGAGGACGAGACGGACACGATTCTCACCTGCGACAACGGGATCAGCGCCGATCAGCCCTTAAGATACGCGAAGTCGCTGGGCATGACGGCGGTCGTCACGGATCATCACGAGGTGACGGTTATTCCGGAGGCGGACGCGGTCGTCGATCCGAAGCGGCCCGACGATCAGTCGGTGAACAAGAACTTATGCGGGGGCGCGGTCGCCTGGAAGCTGATCCGCGCGATGGGAGGCGATCCGGACAGCAGCCTGCTGCAGTTCGCGGCATTCGCGACCGTCGGGGACGTCATGGATCTCACAGGTGAGAACCGGATCATCGTAAAAGAAGGAATCCGTCAGCTCCGGGAGACGGACAATCCCGGCCTCCGCGCCCTCGCGCAGGTGACCGGGACGGATCTTGGGAGGCTGGGCGCCTGGCAGATCGGTTTTATCCTGGGACCCTGTCTCAACGCGAGCGGGAGACTGGATACGGCCATGCGGGCCGAGATGCTGCTCGAATCTCCCGACATAAAAAGTGCGATGCCGATCGCGGAGGAGCTGAAAAGCCTCAATGAGAGCCGCAAGTCGATGACGGAGAGCGGAGTCGCGGAGGCTGAGGCTGTGATCGAGTCCTCGGGCCTTGCGGACGACCGCGTGCTGGTCGTCTATCTTCCGGATGTCCACGAGAGCATCGCCGGCATCATCGCGGGACGCCTCCGCGAATCGCGGAACCGCCCCGCCATTGTCCTTACGCGGGGGGAATCCGCCGTCAAGGGATCGGGGCGTTCCGTCCCGGGCTATTCCATGTTCGAGGAGCTGGTCCGGGCGGAGGATCTGCTGATCAGGTACGGAGGCCACCCGATGGCCGCCGGCCTGTCCCTTAAGGAGGAGCAGATCGGCGCCCTCCGGGAGCGGCTGAACGGCAACTGTGTTCTCACTGAGGAGGACATGATCCCCAGGGTGCGGATCGACGTGCCCATGCCGGTCTCCTATGTGACGGAGAAGCTCATCCGCGAGCTCTCGCTGCTTGAACCCTTCGGGCGGGGCAATGACAGTCCCCTTTTCGGGGACCCGGACGTGATCTGCCGGAATCCGAGGCTGATCGGATCGGCGAAAAATGTCCTGAAGATGCAGGTGAGGCACGCGGACAGTCCGGTGTTTCTGGATGCCATCGCCTTCCGGAACGCGGAGGAGCTGTATGAGAGAGCGGTCAGCTCTCCCCGCATGAAGATCGCCTACGAGCCCCAGATCAATGAGTATATGGGCACGCGCAGCATCCAGATTGTGATCAGCCACTTTCAATAAACGGCATTTCGTGATATGATGATTAGTCAGCTGATAAATGTGCAACATGGAATGATTCATTCCGGGAGGTAATCTCACTATGGCCAAAGAAGATATCAAATCCTATATCCGCTCCATCCCCGATTTTCCGGAGAAGGGAGTCATCTTCCGTGATATCACATCTGTGCTTGAGAGCGCGGAAGGACTGAAGCTCGCGATCGACGAGATGCAGGAGTGTCTCAGGGATGTCGAGTTTGACAAGATCGCGGGACTCGAATCGAGAGGCTTTGTGTTCGGCATGCCCATCGCCTACAATCTCGGAAAGCCCTTCGAGATGATCCGTAAGGCGGGCAAGCTTCCCTGTGAGACCATCTCCCAGAGTTATGATCTCGAGTACGGTCAGGCGACGATTGAGATTCACAAGACCTCGATCAACCCCGGCGACAAAGTTGTCATCATTGATGACCTTATCGCGACGGGCGGCACGATGGAGGCCGCGGCCAAACTGGTGGAGCAGCTTGGCGGCGAGGTCGTGAAGATGGTATTCCTTCTCGAGCTGTCAGGGCTCAACGGCAGAGAGAAGCTGAAGAAGTATGACGTGGAGAGTGTGGTCTCCTACGAGGGAAAGTAAAAGCCATGCCGTCCCCGGCGCGGCTTCATGCCGCACCGGGTGTACCGGCCGGCATTTTCAACCATAAAGAAAGGAGGTGGTCGCATGAGCGCGCCGTCTGATATTCTGATCAACAGACAAAACGAGCATATAGGCACCCTGATCCGAAGACATCAGCCGGATCTGGGCGCTCCGGTCGACTTCACCTCCCCCGACGCCCTGGTGAAGGAGCTCCTTGACCGGGTGCGTAAGTACCATCCCTCCGACGACCTCTCCCTCATCGAGAAGGCCTGTAAGGTCGCGGAGAAAGCCCACGACGGGCAGCTCAGGAAATCGGGCGAGCCCTACATCATTCATCCGCTCTGCGTGGGCATCATTCTCGCGGACCTCGAGATGGACAAGGAGACCATCGCGGCCGGCATCCTGCACGACGTCGTGGAGGATACCACCATGTCGGTGGAGGAGATCCGGGAGGAATTACAGCAGCGTGAAGCGCGCGATAACAGTAAAGCGCAGAAAGCGGAAATAGAGG
>CAYLHR010000144.1:0-5487 GCA_964383335.1 uncultured Lachnospiraceae bacterium | reverse complement strand
GCTCGTATCCCTCGACTCCGACAAGGAGGCCAAGGACTTCGCGGCCGTATTCGTCAGCGAGAACAAGAAGAACCTCATCGAGGAGACGAAGACGCAGATCTCCCTCGACGACCTGTTCAACCAGATCCGCGAGGGCAATCTGAAGGAGCTCCCGATCGTGGTGAAGGCGGACGTGCAGGGCTCCGTGGAGGCGGTGTCCCAGTCGCTCCTCAAGCTCTCCAACGAGGAGGTCGTGGTCAAGGTGATCAACGAATCCGACGTATCGCTGGCCGCGGCTTCAAACGCGATCATCATCGGCTTCAACGTGCGGCCTGACGCGACCGCCAAACAGGTGGCGGAGAACCAGAAGGTGGAGATCAAACTCTACAACGTCATCTACGAGGCCATCGAGGACGTCGAGCGGGCGCTTAAGGGCATGCGCGCGGCCGTCTACGAGGAGAAGATCCAGGGCCACGCCGAGATCCGCCAGATGTTCCGCGCGTCCAGCGTCGGCAACATCGCCGGTGCCTATATCAGGGACGGCATCTTCACGAAGAGCAGCAAGGTCCGCGTCTTCCGGAAGGACGAGAAGATCTACGAGGGAACCCTCGCGTCTCTCAAGCGCTTCAAGGACGACGTGAAGGAGGTCCGCGAGGGCTTCGAGTGCGGCTTCGTCTTTGACGGATGGGGCGACTTCGAGGTCGAGGATACGGTCGAGGCCTACACGATGGTTGAGGTACCCAGAGAATGAGAAAGATGAGCGCGAGAAACATGCGCCTTAACGGTGAGGTCCAAAGAGAGCTCTCCACCATCATAAGGGAGCTGAAGGATCCGAGGATCGCTGTGATGACATCCGTCGCCGACGTCTATGTCGCCCCTGATCTGAAGACCTGCAAGGTGTATATCAGTGTGCTCGGAGACGAGGCCGCGCTGCAGGAGACCATGGAGGGTCTTCAGTCCGCGAAAGGCTTCATGAGGCGGGAGCTTGCGCACCGTCTGAATCTCCGGTACACGCCTGAGCTCACCCTGATCGCCGACCAGTCGATCGGGCGGGGCGTCGAGATGTCGAAGAAGATTGACGAGGTAATCCGCCGGGATGAGCTGAATGCCGTAAACAGGCCGATCGAAGATTAGGATTTTATGCGAATTATTGATGACCAGTTTAATGACGCCATCAGGAGCGTGGCCATCGCCGGGCATGTGAATCCCGACGGGGACTGCGTGGGCAGCACGACCGCGCTCTGGCAGTATATCAGAAAGAAGTACCCGGATATTCCCAGGGTGGATCTCTATCTTGAGCCGCCGAAGAAGGATATCTGTTTTATGAAGGGCGTGAGCGGCGCATTTTCCGAGGTTCCGGAAAATGCGGCCTACGACCTCTTCATCACATGTGACGTCTCATGCCTGGACCGCATCGGCGTCGCCGGAGAGCTCTTCGGCGCGGCGAAGAAGACGGTGTGCATCGACCACCACGTAAGCAATACGGGCTTCGCGGAGGTCAATTATGTGGAGCCGGACGCGAGCTCCTGCGCTGAGGTGCTCTTTTACCTCATGGAGGACGATGAGATTGACCGAGATATCGCGGAGTCGCTCTACACCGGCCTCATTCATGACTGCGGCGTGTTTCAGTACAGGAACACATCTCCCCGCACCATGCGGTGCGCCGCAGCGCTCATGGAGAAGGGCATAGACTTCAGCAGCATCATCGAGGAGTCCTTCAACAGCAGGTCCTATCTGGAGAACCGGGTGCTCGGATATCTGCTTCAGAAGGCGGAGCTCTTCCACGGCGGAAGATGCATCGGCGTCTGCGTGACGCTCGATGAACTGAACCGCCTCGGAGCGACGACCCATGAGACCGACATCGTCGTCTCCCAGCTGCGTCTCACAGAGGGCGTGGAGACCGCGGTATTTGTCTACGAGACCGAGCCCGGCGTATTCAAGGCGTCATTCCGCAGCAATACTTACATGGACGTCTCGGAAATCTGCAACGCCTTCGGCGGGGGCGGCCACGTGCGGGCCGCCGGCTGCACGATGGAGCACTGCACGGCGGAAGAGGCGCTTCATACGCTCGTCGCGGCCGTGGGGGAGAAGCTTTTATGATTACCGGGGTGATCAATGTCCGCAAGGAGCGGGGCATGACCTCCTTCGGGGTGGTCGCCGCCATGCGGCGGATCTTTGAACAGAAGAAGATCGGACATACAGGCACGCTTGATCCGGATGCGGAGGGCGTGCTTCCTGTCTGTTTCGGGAGGGCGACGCGGCTAGTCGAGACCCTGATGCGGGGCACGAAGACCTACCGCTGCGTCATGCTGCTCGGCGTGACGACGGACACACAGGATACGACCGGAACCGTGCTTGAGACCCGCCCCGTCAATGTGACGGAGGATCAGGTGCGGGACGCCCTGCTTTCCTTTGCCGGAAAGCAGATGCAGATGCCGCCCATGTACAGCGCGGTCAAGGTCGGCGGCAAAAAGCTGGTCGACCTCGCGCGGCGCGGGATCGAGGTCGAGCGGGAGATGCGGGAGGTGGAGTTCTCCGAATTTATCATTCATGAAATGAGCCTGCCCCGCGTGACCTTCTCCGTCACCTGCTCCCACGGAGCCTATATCCGTACGCTGTGCCACGACACCGGCGAAAAGCTGGGCTGCGGCGCCGCCATGGAATCGCTGCTCCGGACCCGGGTGGGTGAGTTCCGCCTGGAGGACGCCCTCACCATTGACGAGATCCGGGCACTGAAGGAGAAAGAAGACGCGGCGGACAGAGCGCGCGGGGGCGGGGAGACCGCGGGACCGTACAGCTTTGTGATTCCGCCGGATCATTTCTACGGGGAGCTGCCCGCGGTGCGGCTGGCCGGGGCGAATCTCTCAAAAATCGTAAGCGGCAATCCCGTTCCGAAGAGAAAGACGGACGCGCGGGATCTCCATATCCGCGGCTGCGCTAAGCTCTATACGGAGGACGGCCGCTTTATCGGCATCTACCGGTACGACGAGGGAAGATTCTTCCTGGAGAAGTATTACTTCGAGGATCAGACATGAAGATCAGACATAAACTCCAGAAACTGAAAAGCGACTGGCCCTCCGTCGTGACGTTCGGCAAGTTTGACGGCATTCACAGGGGGCACCGGGAGCTGATCCGCGAGACGGTCTCGTCCGCGCGGGAGCTGAAGGCGGTGCCGGCCGTCTTCTCCTTCGACATGGCCTCGGTCATGCTCCTTTCAAAGGACGAGCGGCGCGCCATGCTCGAGGAGGCGGGCGTCCGCCTTCTCGTCGAGTGTGACTTCGGGCCGGAGATCATCACCATGGAGGCGGAGGATTTCGTGGAAAAGATCCTCCTCGAAAAGCTGCAGATGAAGAAGGTGATTGTGGGAGAGCATTTCCGCTTCGGCTACGGGCGGAGGGGAGACGCGGAGCTTCTTCTTCGGATGGGTGAGGAGTGCGGCTTCGGGGTCCGGCTGGTTCCGGAGGTTATGGACGGGGACGTGAAGATCTCAAGCTCGGTCATCCGGGAGGCCGTCGGACGCGGGGACATGGAGCGGGCAAACGGCCTGCTCGGCTACAGCTTTTTCGTCACGGGCCGCATCATCCACGGCAGGCAGCTGGGAAGAACCTTAGGCGTTCCGACCGCCAACCTCATCACGGACCGGTCCAAGCTTCTGCCGCCCAACGGCGTATATTATACGCGCGGCGTGGTGGGAGACAGAAGCTGGAACGGCATCACCAACATCGGGACCAAGCCGACGGTGGACGGACACTTCATCGGCGTCGAGACGTATTTCTTTGACTGCGACGAGAATCTCTACGGTGAGGATCTTCGGGTCGAGCTGCTGCATTTTTCAAGGCCCGAGCAGAAATTCTCCGATCTTACCGCCCTGAAGGAGCGGATCTCCCTGGACGAGACGGAGGGACGCGCCTACTTTGCGGCACGGAGATGCGTGGGTGTATGAGATGCCGGCTTCTGCCTTAAAAAGAATGCTTGCATTTGCGCGGGCTCTCTGTTAGAATTATCTGCGTTGCAAATGCCTCGGTACGCGCCGCACGGATCTGCAGAAACGGAGATCCCCGGTTCCGGGCAGTGCCGTCACCTGCGAGAGCGGAGACTCCAACCCTCCCCAAGTGACCGGCGGATGAACGGATACAAAAGGAGAAAAGAACATGATTACAAAAGAGAAAAAGCAGGAGATTATGCAGGCTTACGCGAGAACGGAAGGCGACACGGGTTCACCGGAGGTTCAGATCGCCGTTCTCACAGCCAGAATCAATGAGCTCACGGAGCACCTCAAGGTTCACAAGAAGGATCATCATTCCAGACGCGGACTTCTGAAGATGGTTGGTCAGAGAAGAAATCTTCTCGGATATCTGAGAAAGAAGGATATCAACCGTTACCGCGCGCTCATCGAGAAGCTCGGACTCAGAAAATAATCGCAATCAAAAGGGGCAGGCCTGTTACCTGCCCTGTTTCTTGTTTATAAAGCTGTCTGTAATCGCACTGAATACGGCGTCCGATTCCGGCAGCTTTACATAAATGGGAAGAATTGTCTTCCTGTCATATATACAAACAGCCCATTCGGGCAGAAGGAGAAGTATGGGAGAATACAAAAGTTATTCAATGGATCTGGGCGGCAGAACGCTGACCATCGACATCGGACGTGTCGGAAAACAGGCCAACGGCTGCTGTTTCGTGCACTACGGGGAGACAGTGGTGCTCTCCACGGCTACCGCGTCCAAGGCACCCAGGGAGGGAATCGATTTCTTCCCGCTTTCAGTTGATTTTGAGGAGAAGATGTACGCCGTCGGAAAGTTCCCCGGCGGATTCAACAAGCGCGAGGGAAGACCCTCCACGCACGCCGTGCTCACAAGCCGCGTCATCGACCGCCCCATGCGGCCGCTTTTTCCCAAGGATTACAGAAATGATGTGAGCCTCAACAACCTCGTCATGTCCGTCGACCCCGAGTGTGACCCTGAGGTCGCCGCCATGCTGGGTTCCGCGCTCGCGACCAGCATCTCGGACATCCCCTTCGACGGCCCCTGCGCCACGACCCAGCTGGGCCTTGTCGACGGCGAATTCGTCGTGAACCCCGGATATGAGCTGAAGAGCCGGTCCGATCTGGCACTTACGGTCGCGTCCACGAGAGACAAGGTCATCATGATCGAGGCCGGCGCGAACGAGCTGCCGGAGGACAAGATGGTCGAGGCCATCTACAAGTGCGACGAGGTCAACAAGGAGATCATCCGCTTCTTCGATCAGATCATAGCCGAGTGCGGAAAGCCCAAGCACGACTATCTCCACTACGAGATCCCGGCCGAGCTCTACGACGCGCTCTATGAAGTCTGCCCGCCGGCAGAGATGGAGACCGTGGTCTTCACGGACGACAAGCAGACCCGCGAGAACAATGTCGCCGCCGTCCGCGCCCGTTTCGAGGAAAAGTACGGCGAGAACGCCGAGTGGATGGCGCTCGTCGACGACGCCCTCTATCAGTATGAGAAGAAGACCGTGAGAAAGATGATCCTC
>CAYLHR010000143.1:1520-5536 GCA_964383335.1 uncultured Lachnospiraceae bacterium | reverse complement strand
TATAGACACAGGCTCTGCCGTGGACATGTTCTTTCAGCTCCGGCTGTCCGCACGTCAAATAAGCGGGGTCACCGCTGTGCCCCTTCTCATAACAGTTTTTCGTATGCGTGTGGAGTTCATATTTCCCGCAGACGAGTTCTTCGTATTCGTTGCCGTCTGCATCGGTGAAGGTCTCATAACAGGAGTCGTCATGCACATGTGCCTCGATCTCCGGCAGCGGGCAGGTGAGAACGTAATCCGTGATCTCGTATTCCTCTCCGTCGATGACCTCTATATGCGTCTCCTCCTCATAACAGTCGTCGTTGTGTGTGTGAACCACATAATCCGCCTGTCCGCAGATGAGCTTCTCATAAGAATCACCGTTTTCGTCCGTCACCATTCCGTAGCAGGAATCATCGTGGACATGTACCTCTGCATCGCAGTCGAGACGCTGCACCTGCTTTGTGATGGCAACGCCCGGCATGATCATCCGGGCAGTCGTGAAGGCAGCAACAAGAACACCCAGTCCCGCCGCGCCCGTGATAAACACGCGCCTGCGGCTGCTCTTTTTCATAATTTCCGATGAATAGTCAGTTTTTTTCATTTTCATATGCCCTGCCATGAAATAACACAGAATGAAGCATAGATTAACAGTGAAAAAGCTCAGTCTGCCCGGATCTTTTCGTCAGATCGTCCAATGCAGAATATGTCAATAAAACTTATAATATTATAAAAATTTTTTTAACCGCATAGAACTCCATATTGATCCTATGTTAACAATTATGATATCACATGTTTCCAATGTTAGACAAGTTTACCTAAGCCTATTTAGTCACACGCACTAACGTTTAAGCACAGGCTCATTTTCCCATATGACCGTCGTGTTACCTTTGAACGCGCGAGGCCGGCTGAACCGAAAGCGATTCTGCGTTTCCGGCTGTTTTTACGTAATGCAAAAGAAGAGTCGTCATACACGCGTCTTTTCATGTTCGTCTCCCACAAAAACTGCAGGCTGTAACAATGGCAGCGATATAATGATTCTTCCTGTTTTGGATTAGTATTATATGATTAGAAAAAAGCAAACAGGGTGATGGAATATTTAATTACTATTTGGATGGGGACGCATTAAGACAGGTCAATTATGCCGTATGTTAACATGACCATTGAAACAGGACACGTGTTCTGTGCGGAACTGCACCATTATGTGACAAAAGTACTATTCCTCCACTATTTACAAACTTCTCGGTAATGTTTATAGTAATATTAAAAAAATTCTTACTGCAGAAGGAGGCAAACGCGTCATGTCAAAAAAGCTGACAGCAATCATATTCGTCGTACTTATGTGTCTTTCTCTGCCGACAGGCTGCGGCAGCCGGACAAACGGAGATTCCGGCACAGCGGAGACGCCCCCGGCTGACGATGCGAAGACACTCACAGCAGAGGATCTGAAGACATTCGGGGATATCGACGCCCTGGCTCCGGAGAGCCTGCAGACATCCGTCACCGAAAATCATGCAGTCTGCGCCTTTGAATACAACGGCACCTTCTATCGCGTCATCGCTTCTGTTTCCGATGAAGATCAGCAGGCCTATTTTGATATAGATTATGCAGATGAGGATTATCAAGAACAGGAAAAAAAGATCCTGGCGCCGCTTAAAGTCGAGAAATTC
This sequence comes from uncultured Lachnospiraceae bacterium, assembly GCA_964383335.1. GTDB lineage: Bacteria > Bacillota > Clostridia > Lachnospirales > Lachnospiraceae > Chordicoccus. The sequence continues at coordinate 3,887 of CAYLHR010000143.1, read as the reverse complement.
GAAAATCTGAGTGAACAGATCCTGTCACAGGATGAACTGGATGCTCTTGCCGGAAAAACCGGAAAGGAGCTCCTGGACGACGGCTGGTCCTGCAGCGGGAGCTTCAATCTGGAAACAAAGGAATTTCACCTGAATTACGGTCCGTTCATGTATGATGTGACATTTGACGGCGAGATCTCGGAGACGAATGTGGATGATTTTGATGAAGAGGCCGGGATCAGTGATCTGACGGTAAAATCAGCGGTTTTCGATTCGATCGGTGATGCCACCGCCATCGAATAAGGGCCTGACCCCGGCCTTCAAACAGATTGTGATTCAAAGCCTGTACGGAACAGCCAACAGAAGGATCTGAACAACCATAAGCAGCGGTACGGCAGTCCGGAACTTCCATTTACGGGTTTTGTGGTGAAATACGTACATTCCGATAAAGGCGCCGGCGGCGCCGAAGAACAGGCTGAAAAGAAGCAGTGTCCGCTCAGGGATCCTCCACTGCTTCCTGACTGCTCTCCGCTTGTCAACTCCGAACAGGATGAAGGTGACAAGGGACATGAGCATTACAACAGAGAGATACAGAGACATATCAGGCCCAGGTTCCGTCCCGGAAAATCGGCACGGCTGTTCCGTCCGCCCTGATGCCGTCGATGGAGAGGTCATCCGCACCGATCATGAAGTCGACGTGAATGATGGAGTCGTTGATCCCGCACTCCTGAGCCTGTTCCATCGTCATGTCGTCGCCGCCCGGCAGAACCTCCTTGAAGCCCATGCCGACCGCGCAGTGACAGCATGCGTTCTCATCAAACAGCGTCTCATAGAACAGGAATCCGCACTGATTCACCGGGCTCTCCTTCGGCACGAGCGCCAGCTCACCGAGCATGGAGGCCCCGTCGTCCATTTTCAGAATCTGCTCCAGCAGCTCCTGACCCTTCGCGGCCCGGCATGAGACAGCCCTTCCGTTCTCGAAAGTGATCGAGAAATCCTCTATCAGCTGACTGTTCCAGGAAAGCGGCTTGACCGCGACCAGGGTCCCCTCGCATTTTCCGGCGGCCGGAGAGGTGAAAATCTCCTCCGTAGGCATATTGGGAATATACCAGGCTCCGTTTAAAGAATTCTTCTCCGCCGCTCCGGCCCATCTGGCGCCCGGAATCAACTCCGCCGTGAAATCCGTCCCGTTTGAGCTGCTGTAGTGAAGAGAGGTAAATGCCTGCCCGTTAAGCCAGGCCGCCTTCTCCTCGATAAAATCCGTGTGTGTCTTCCACTCAGCCACCGGATCATTGTCCTCCCTGACGCGCACGGTCTTCAGAATCGCATCCCACAGAAGATCGACGGCGTTGTCGGCATCGGGGAAGCACTTGCGGGCCCATTTTTCAGAAGGATACGCGGCAATGACCCACTGGTGCTTTCCCTCGATCGCGTTCCGGTATGGCTTCGCCACCCTGCCGCGGCTCTGCGTCACCGCGGACAGCTTCAGCGGATCCACCCCGCTCATCGCGTCCGGATCCTCGGATATAATATAAATGCGGCAGGGCAGATCCTCCACCATCTGCTTCATCTTCTCTTCTTCCCAGGGGAGAACCTCGGAGAGCACCTCCTGCTCCGCATTCAGGAAATTCAGCCGCTTCTGCGCATCGCTGGTCCAGTCGACCCTGACAATCTTCGCCCCGGCCCTGTAGCAGGCCTCCGTCAGCATCGCGGCAAATTCATGCTGCTCCACCGCCGCCGTGAGCTGCACGGTCTGCCCGGGCTGCACGTTGACTCCTGTGCGCACAATCAGCTCCGCATACTTTTCAAGAATAGATCTGGTCACCATATATGTTCCTCTGCTTTCTTCTTTTTATCGAAGCCTATTATAACGCCTTCCCGGGCAATTGCAAAATCGGATGTTCATTCATTTCGCTGATTTCAGCCAAAAACTCCTGCCGGCATCCACACACCGGCAGGAGTTCTTATTCATTTCTGCTTTAATTTTTGCAGCACTCAGTTCTGCGCCGCATAGAGGTGATTCCTGTCCGTCTTCCCGTCAGCCTTCCCCGATCGGCATCCAGACGCTTTCCAGAATGCCGGCCTCATCATCTGTAGCTGTGATGAGCTTCAGATTGACATAGTCGTGGATGATGTTCCTGAGCGCCGCTTCAGTGAAATCATCCTCGAGACCGAACTGCAGGCTGCTGAGGAAATTATATACCTTCTCGTGGTCGCCGCTGGCCATTCCCTGATCGAGCATGATATCGACGCACTCATCCATGTTCTCTCTCATCCAGGTATGTGCTCTTTTGACAGCCGATGCCATCTTGGCCGCGGTGATCGGATTCTCCTTCACAAACTGCTTGTTCATAACGATGACACAGCAGGGCTCCTGCGCAAAATCAC
>CAYLHR010000143.1:0-1510 GCA_964383335.1 uncultured Lachnospiraceae bacterium | reverse complement strand
AGGAACACACCTGGTGGACGAGGAAGCCGTTCGCCAGCGCGTTCAGCGCCGCGTCGGGCGTGTCGAACACGATGGCGGAGCGAGATTCATTGTCGCGCGTCTGTGTTTCAATACGCAAAGCGTGGATCCGGTCCCGCGCCGCCTCGACGCAATATCTCCGCTCTGCATGGAGGCCACGCACGCGCCGGCCTCTACGGGAGTCAGTTCCACGTCATTTAGGGGATCGATACCGTCGACATCAAAAAATCTGGCTGCAATATTATAATCCGCCCCGCCGATTCCGTCCGGCACGGAAATCTTCTGTCCCTTCAGATCCGCCGTCGTATTGTAATCACTGTCGCCCAGTACATAGAGTGTCTTGCAGCCGATGTGCGCGCCGCCGACAAACGCGATATCGGCGCCGTTTGTCTCCGGAACCAGGTCACAAGCGATATGATCAATTGCAATTTCAACGGCTCCTGTGCCGATCGCCTCTACGATGGAGGCGCTGGATTTGAGCCCCTCTACCTTCAGTCCTTCTTCCTCAAAATAGCCCAGATAATCCGCCATGGCAGGGCCCGCAGAGCAGCCGCCATCCGTGTAATAGTGGAGCGTTTTCCCGTATGCGGGCTCCGCCTTCCACGCCTCTTCATCGACTTCAGCGGCCGCATTTCCCTCTTCGGCGGAGCTTTCCGCTGCTGAGGCGGCGCTTTCAGCCGCTTCCTCGGCTGCAGAGGCGGCGCTTTCCACCGTTTCTTCCGCTGCCGAAGCTGCACTTTCAGCTTTCTGTACATTTCCGCCGCAGCCCGCGAGAGTAAGGGCCAAAGACACACAAAGAATTCCGGACTGTAACCTTCTCAGATGCATATGATATGCTCCTCCTTCATTTTTGTTTTACCTGTTAAGCAATCGATCTGCGCATGCAGTGACATGTACGGAGCATACCGGAGAACAGTGCCGTAATCCCCGGCCGCTCTGTCAGACAGCCGCATCATAAATACGCCGAAATAAAGCAGTTCGACGGCGCCTTGTCTATTAAATTTACCTATAGGATAGAGATCCGCATGTGAAAAAACTATCTGGAATTCAGAGATCATGCGGGCAATCAGAATTCTGAAGTGTATAATGATACTACCATCTGATTATTTTTCCGGCAATTAGTATTTTTTTGATGACCGGTCATCAGAAAAGTACCATAACATTGTGACAGGAGGAGGATATTATTATGATTGAGCGCGGAGATCTGGACGATAATCGCAAATCCCTGTTCGGGATATGTCCTTTTGTAACAGCCTCCCAGCTTCTTCAGGGAAAATGGGCTCTTCTCATCATGTACTACCTGGCAGACGGCCCAGTCCGTTTCAACCAGTTGAGAAGAGACGTGGATGTGGCGCAGGGGACGCTTTCCAAACAGCTGAAAGCACTGGAGAATGCCGGCATTATCGCGCGGAAACTGTACGACGAGACTCCGCTTCGCGTGGATGTTGGCAATTTGATCTCTGGTTCCTCTGCCTTTTCTAAAACCAGCTTG
>CAYLHR010000142.1:0-5631 GCA_964383335.1 uncultured Lachnospiraceae bacterium | reverse complement strand
GGATTAATTGCCATCTGTTTTCATCCTTTATGAGTCAGTGGGGACGGTTCTGTTTGACTCGTTGCGTCCGGGACGCAATGAGTCAAACAGAACCGTCCCCGCTGACTCACGTCCCCTGCCTCACCAGGCGGCAGGCGTTCTCCCACGTCACCTGTTCCACCTCCGCCTCGGAGATCTCCTTGATTTCCGCTATGGCGCGGACGACGGAGCGCAGATAGCCGGACCAGTTGCGCTCCCCGCGGTGCGGCTCCGGCGCGAGGTAGGGGCAGTCCGTCTCAAGGACGAGGAATTCGAGAGGGATCTCGCGCACGACCTTCTTCAGCTTGCGGGAATTGCCGTAGGTGAGAACGCCTCCGATGCCGAGCATGAAGCCGAGGCCTGTGTAGATCCGGGCCTGCTCCGGGGAGTAGGCGTAGGCGTGGATGATTCCCTTTTTTTCCGCCCGGAAGCCGGGCCCCTCCGGCACTTCCTTTTTCCAGACCCATTCCTTTCCGGGCACCGCGCTGTACTGCTCCGGCAGGAGCTTTTTTTCGGCCTCCTGCTTCGCGACCTTCCGCCCCTTTTCCCCCGGTCCGTACATCTCAAGGATAACGTTCAGGGTGTCTTCCGCCGCGGAGCGGGAGTGGACGAGGATGGGAAGTCCGGCCTCAAGGGCGAGGAGGATCTGCTCCTTAAAGCAGCGGATCTGCACCTCCCGCGGCTCGATGTTCCAGTGGTAGTCGAGGCCGATCTCTCCGACGGCGGCGATCTTCGGGTCAGAGAGCGCCTGCCGGAGCCACTCTCTGATCTCCGGTGTGAGACCGGAGACGGATCCGCCTGTCCCGCCGGACAGCGAAAACGGCTCCCCCGCGTGACGGGAGTGCGTCCCCACCTCATCCGGGTGGAGGCCGAGGGCCCCGTATACAAAATCGTACCGGTCCGCCATCGCCTTCACCCTCTCAAGGGAAGGGACGGAGGCGGCGACGTCGATGATCCGGCCGACGCCGGCCCCGGCCAGAGACGCGAGAACCTGCTCCCTGTCCCCGTCGAAGGCGCGGTCATCATAGTGTGCGTGGGTGTCAAAGATCACGGAAGCTCACCTCCTGTAAGCGGCAGCGGCGAATAACAGTTGACTCGGATAAAGAAAATGTGCCATGATTATAAAAACTGAACGGCCGACCAAATCTGACTTCGGGAGGAACCGCCATGGCAGATCTGCTCAACAAAATCGACGATATCCTTTATACCTGGTGCCTGATTTACATGCTGGCCGGGGCGGGCATCTTTTTCACCGTCCGCACGCGCTTCGTCCAGATCCGCCTCTTCCGGGAGTCCATGCGCTGCATGCTGGAGAAAAAACAGACGGAGGGCGGAGTCTCCTCCTTCCAGGCCCTGATGATCGCGACCGCGTCCCGCGTCGGAACGGGAAATATGGCCGGTGTCGCGACCGCCATCGTGCTGGGCGGCCCGGGCGCCGCCTTTTGGATGTGGCTCATGGCCATTCTCGGTTCCGCGTCGGCCTTCGCGGAAAGCACGCTCGCGCAGATCTACAAGAGGCGGGACGGCGATACCTTCAAGGGAGGCCCGGCCTACTACATCGAGACCGCCCTTCACTCAAGACCCCTCGGCGTCGTCTTCGCGATCTCGCTCATCGCGACCTTCGCCTTCGGCTTCAACGGGCTTCAGGCCTACAACATCGTCTCGACCTTCGAGTACTATGTCCCGGATTTTGAGCACAGCATCGTGCCGCTCATCGTCGGAATCATACTCTTTGTGGTTTCTCTCCTTCTTTTCTTCGGCGGTACGGACAAGATCAGCTGGGTCTCCTCCGTCATGGTCCCGATCATGGCCGGCCTCTATATCGTGATGGGCCTTCTCATCATTGTTCTTAACATCGGCGAGATCCCTGCCATGTTCGTCTCCATCTTCCGCTCGGCCTTTGATTTTAAGGCCATCTTCGGCGGGTTCACCGGTTCCTGCATGGTGTACGGAATCAAGCGGGGTCTCTTCTCCAATGAGGCCGGTATGGGCTCCGCCCCGAACGCCTCCGCCTCGGCCGAGGTATCGCACCCGGTCAAGCAGGGGCTCGCGCAGACGATCTCCGTCTACATCGACACGCTGCTCATCTGCTCGACGACCGTCTTCATTCTGCTTCTCACAGGTGTGTACAAGACGGACAGCACGCCCCCCGGCATTCCGCTTATCCAGCAGTCGGTCGCCAGGCAGTTCGGACCGATCGCCATTCACATCGTCACGCTCGCGGTCTGCATGTTCGCCTTCACGTCAATCATCGGGAATTATTTCTACGCGGAATCCAATATCCGCTTTATCACAAAGAATCCGACCGTCATGACCGTCTTCCGGATTGCCGCGGCCGCCATGGTCTTCTTCGGCGCGCAGAACAGCATCGACGTCGCCTGGAGTCTCGCGGACATCACGATGGGCCTTGAGGCGATCGTCAACATCGTTGCGATCGTTCTGCTTTCGCGCATCGTCTTCGCCTCGCTGAAAGACTACGAGGAGCAGAAGGCCAGGGGGCTCGATCCCGTCTTCCGCGAGAGCAATATCGGCCTTGATGACACGGAGGTGTGGAAGTAAGGATCCGCCCGGCAAAATGCCTCACAGGGATTTTCTGTACTTGCTGGGCGAGATGCCCTGCACCTTCTTGAAGACCTTCGTGAAATAGAAGTAGTCGTTGTAGCCCACGATTTCGGCGATCTCCTGGATGGACATGGAGTCATCCCGGAGCAGCTCCTTCGCGCGCTGGATCCGCAGCTGCGCGACGTAATCCGAGAAATTCATCTGCAGCTGCTCCTTTATCATGGTGCTGAGGCGGCCGGTGCTGACAGCGTACTTTGAGGCGAGGGTCGTCAGCTGAATATCCTCCGTATAATGGTTCCGGATCTCACCGATCACCTGATCGATCATGCGGTCCGGAACAGGTACATTTTCCTCTTCGGGAGCGTCCTCGTCTCCCTTATCCGCCTGCAGGTTCTTAAGGACCCGGTCCAGCTCCTCCGCCTTGATCGGCTTCAGCAGATAGTCATAGGCGTGATGCTGCACCGCCTCCTGCGCGTAGGAGAACTCCGCGTAGCCGGAGATCATCACGACCTTCGTGTCCGGCGAGACCTGCGGGATCTCGCGCAGAAGCTCGAGCCCGGTCAGCCCCGGCATGCGGATATCCGTAAATACGACGTCCGGCCGGAAGGTTCCGATCTCCTCCTTCGCGGTGAGGCCGTTGTTGGCCGTTCCGACGACCCAGACTTCATAGCCGGATTTTTCCAGGAGCTTTTTGAGCCCGAGCGTAATCCAGACTTCATCATCCGCGATATAGACTGTCAGCATTTACCCCCCTCCTTTCAAAATGAAAAACGCGGTTCCTCATTCCTTCATGTGATCCGGGATGGAAATTCTCGTAATGGTTCCCTCACCCGGCGTGCTGTCGATTGTGATGGTGAAATCCTCTCCGTAAAAGAGCCTCAGTCTCTGGACGATATTGCTGATGCCGATGGAGCTGCTCTCCTCGGGACGGGAGATCTGGGCCCGCACCTTCTCCAGCGTGGCGGCGTCCATGCCGCACCCGTCGTCCTCGACCGAAATCTCGATTCTGCCGTCGATGAGCGCGATGCCGATATCGACAAAGCCCGGCTCGATGGACTCCTCCAGACCGTGGAACACGGAATTTTCGACCAGCGGCTGCAGGAAGAAGCGGATGACCGGCTTATCCAGCACCTCGTCCGCCGCGATCGTCTCGATGGTGATTTTGCCCATGAAGCGGTGATTGATGATGCTGGCGTATTTTTCCATATATTCAATCTCATCGCGCACCGTCACGATATTGCTGCCCTTGACCGCGTACCGGAAGATATCCGAGAGCGACATTGCCATCTCCGCGATATCGTCCTCGTCGTGGAAGAGCGCCATATCGCGCATGCAGGACAGCGTGTTGTACAGAAAATGCGGATTGATCTGATTCCGGTAGGCCAGAATCTCCATTTTCTGACGGGCGAGCTGGGTCTCATAGAGGCGGATCTTGTCCTCCCTGATCTGCCGGATCATCTCCTGGTTCTCATCGAGCATGCGGTTGAGAGACGCGGCGACGACCGCGATATCGTCGGATCTTTGAAAATGCAGCCGGTCGTCGGGGTGCGTGATCGCCCTGTCAATGAAGCGCGTGATCTGGTGGATCGGATGCGCCATCTCGAAGTAGGAGAACCAGATCAGGATGGCCAGAAGCAGAATCCCGATCGTATAGGCCGATGCGATGAGCTTCCGGATGCCGCTGCTTCCCTGTGTGTTGGCCGAGACGCAGACGCCCACCGCGATCCGGATGCCGTTCTGCCAGTCACCCTCGCGGTAGATATAATCGGGGTTCTGCCGGATTTCCTCCATCGTGATGCCGGGATCCGGGAGTCCCACCGAGTGGAAGGACAGGTCCAGATTTCTGGAGTCGCTGAGCAGCATGGCGGACGAATAGTCGCCGAGCACGTTGCGCACGGTACCGTCGATGGCCCACCGCTCCAGAATAAAGACGCACATGCCGGACTGCTGACCCATGCCGTCGATGACGCTGTAAATCGGATAGTAGTAGGCGTAATAAAAGTCCTCGCCGTCACCGAAATACCAGTCCGCGTTCATATCCTCTTCCGTTCGCAGATAGCGCTGCCGCTCCGGCAGGGAGATGTTTCGCCCGAAGCACTCCACCTCCCGCATATTCCGGTCGAAGAGAAGAGCGGAGACAATTTCCCTGTTCCTGGATACAATCTGGGAAAAATACGAGGACAGCTGCAGGCTTCTCGCCTCATCGGGCTCGATGCCGCCATCTTCTGCGGCGGAGCGCTGCGCCGCCCGGTTCAGCTCGTCAATGAGGGAGTACCGGCACAGGTAGGAGGCATTGTAGCGGAGATTGTCCTCATAGAGGCTGAGCGTGCTGTCCGCCTGCCGGAGCAGACTCTCACAGAGAGTCTCGGAGCTTGTGTGCACAACTTTGTTTATATACATTCTGGATACGACCATGGATCCCGTAAAAACGAGAAGAATGATCAGAATCATGCAGGTGAGCTTAAGCAGAATGCTGCTTCGGATTTTTCTGAATAGCATATGAGTATCCCGCGTCCCGGAACCGGAGAGCCGGCCGGCACCCGGCCGCGCAAATCCCCGGCTATGAAATTTCCGTAAAAAGTGATATTCTGGTACTGTTCCGTGTTCAGACGGCTTATTTTCGGCGAATTTCACTAAAAATGCAGCCGCCTGGGTACGAAACACGGCTATTATATCACATTTTGGAGCTTGAGAGGGGGAGTTGCCATGGAAAGAAAACAGCCCAATCCGCGGGCGCTGCTGCCGATTCTGGTGTTTCTGGTTCTGTATCTCGGAAGCGGGATCTATTTTGAGTATATTCAGCCGGAGGAGGGCCGCATGGGATTCTACGTGATCTCGGTGGTCGTCGCCTTCGGTCTCGCGCTCATCATCGCGTTCGCGCAGAACAGGGGCCTCACATTTGATGAAAAGATTCACATCTGCGCGCAGGGAATCGGGGATGACAACATCGTGATCATGCTGTTCATCTTCCTGATGGCGGGCGCGTTCAGCGGCCTCGCGAGCTCGGCCGGCGGGGCGGAGAGCACGGCGAATCTCATGCTGGACATTATA
>CAYLHR010000141.1:0-5642 GCA_964383335.1 uncultured Lachnospiraceae bacterium | reverse complement strand
CCCGGATGAGCTCGAGAATCTCCTCCTTCGAGATCACGCCGACGCTTCTCTTAGCGGCCTTTCCGTCCTTAAAGACGATGAGCGTGGGAATGGACATCACGCGGAAGTCCCTGGCAAGTCCCGGCTCGTCGTCGACGTTGATGCTGCCCACCTTGAACCCGTCTGCCTCGCCGGCAATCTCCTCGACGATCGGGGAGAGCGACCTGCAGGGTCCGCACCAGGGTGCCCAGAAATCAACCAGAACCGGAATCTCCGAATTCAGAACTTCCTGGTCGAAATTATCCTCTGTGAGCGCGATCATAGACATACTGTATTCCTCCTCTTTATTAATCAATTGACTCAAGGACCTTATAGGTCAGTTCATAAAGTGTTCTCGCTTCTTCCGGGCTGAGCTGCACGCAGGATCCGACCCTGGCCGGCACGTCAGCCGCCCGTTCTCTGAGCCGCATCCCCTGCTCCGTCACGCGGATGATCAGATTGCGCTCATCCTCCTCGGATCTGTGCCGCTCGATGAGCCCCTTTCCCTCCAGCTTCTTAAGGAGGGGCGTCAGGGTGCCGGAATCGAGATAGAGACACTTTCCGAGTTCCTTCACATTGCTCTCTCTCTTCTCCCACAGGACCATCATCGTGATGTACTGCGTGTAGGTGAGATCAATCTCGTCCAGCCAGGGCTTATACAGCCTGACGATCTCCTTCGACGCCGCGTACAGCGGAAAACATAGCTGATTTTTCAATTTGAGGCATTCATACCGGTCACTCATCTGCCGTGCACTCCCTTATGTCCTTCCGATTCATACCTCTCAAGTTTCCCACAAAACGCGCCGGCGTGCAAGACCTATCTGCCACCGCCCTCTGCCGCCCTTCCGCGCATCCGGAAGCGGTCAGGCATCCCCCTTTCCGCTCCGTGCCGTGTCCGCCTTCTCTCAGATCAGCTCCCTGATCTTCGCCTCAAGCTTCTCCGGCGTATCCGTCGGGGCAAAACGGTCGGCCACCCGGCCGTTCCGGTCGATGAGGAATTTTGTGAAATTCCACTTGATCCGGCTGCCCAGCACGCCCCCCTTCTCCGACTTGAGCCAGGTGTAGAGCGGCGCCTCACCGCTTCCGTTCACCTCGATCTTCCTGAACTGCGGGAAGGTCGTGTCGTATCTCAGGGTACAGAACTCATGAATCTCCTCATCCGTGCCGGGCGCCTGTTTCCCGAACTGGTTGCAGGGAAAATCCAGAATCTCGAATCCCTGCTCCCGGTACTTCCGGTACAGCTTCTCGAGCCCCTCGTACTGAGGCGTAAAGCCGCAGCCCGTCGCCGTATTCACGACGAGGAGCACCTTGCCCTGATAAGCAGAGAGGCTTACGTCATTTCCCTTCCTGTCCTTCACGGTGTAATCATATATAGAAGCCAATCCATCCTCCTTTCTTCCACGGAGCGGGCAGCCCCTGCCCGGAAATCTGCAATTCGATTTTCGTCAATTAAATTGTTTACAACTTAATTATACATAAAAAATCAGCCCTGTCAAGGCTGATTCTTCTGATTCTCGGCTCTGCCTCTTCTTTTTTCGTAGGAAACAATAAGATCCGTCACCCTGTTGTAGGATTCGGTTCCGAGCTCCTGTCCGTGACTTTTCAGAAATGTGTCATTGAAGCTCTGCGCCCCCTCCGACACGACTCCTTTGTGCTTCTCCCAGAACGCCGTGTTCCAGGCCAGGTCCCGGATGACGCTCTCATTCAGCGTCCCGTGAATGTCCTCCCAGGCGTCGTGATCCCGGACAAACAGCTCATTGCCGCAGTAGATCCACCCCGACAGGGCTCCGGCATAGCGGATATCCGACTGATTGGTGCTCATGCAGTTGAGATAGGCAACAAAATTGGCCTCATCTTCCCTGAGGACGCCGTGCGTGTGCGCGAGCTCGTGGCTCATGGTGAAGGGCTTGTTGTAATCCGCCATATCCCTGTTGTAATTGGCCTCGATCGTGTAGGCGGAATAGATGCCGGCCATATCCGTCTTCGACATGAGCCAGGAGAAAAAGACCGGCTTGGACTGTTCGTACCGCCCCGCCAGCATGGGATACTTATTCCCCAGCTGCGTCATGAGGGCCGCGACCCGGATCTCGGGGTCGGCCGACATGACCATGAGCCCCTCGTCGTCCCGCTCGACCTGCTCCGACAGACTGTTGCACGCGTCCGCGAGATAGCGGCACACGGCGGTCAGGTCCTCCGTGGTGTAGCTTCCCTCCCCGAAGCCCGCTGCCTCCGAGAAAGGCGTCCTGTAAAAATAGATATCCTCCCCCGCCTCGTAGAGCATGAAGATCAGGGAGACGAGGATCAGGATATTGGTGATAAAGGAAACAAGCCGCCTCCACCGGTCCGAGTCGCCGATCCGGATGGAGCTGATGATTGAAATCAGATGCAGCACCGTCACCGCGATGATGATGTAGATCAGGATCTCGACGACGGAAAAATTGACCAGTCCGGAAACCCGTCCCAGCGTCCCTGTCCAGAAGGGAACCATCAGCTCGGCGTAGAGATCCGCGAATCCGGCCATCCTCCGCGAAAGAAGGCGGATGGCGGCGCCCGTCCCGGCAAAAAGCAGGGCGATCAGGATCTTGGGAAGTGTCGCGTCCCTGTCCGGTTTTCTGATGTACAGCGCTCCGTGGGTCATGGTTTCCTTTCGTATGCGGTCTCCGGATACATCCCGAGGAAGGTGAAATCCGGGCACTCGCGCCTCAGCTTTCCGAGGATATCCGTGATTTTCTCCTCCGTGTCCGGCGCTTCGATATCAATATAGAACAGAAATTCAAAATCGCGCCCCGGTATCGGGCCGCTCTCAATCTTAAGAAGATTCAGTCCCGCCCGCGCGAATTCCGAAAGAACGCCCGCCAGGGCTCCGACCCTGTGCGGCAGCGTGAGCATAAGCGAGACCCGGTTCGCGCCCGGCCTCCGCTCCTCCTCCGCCGCCACGGCGGCAAAGCGGGTGTAGTTGGTGTCCGTGTCCGCGATTCCTCTTCTGATCACCTGAAGGCCGTAGATATCCGCGCACTCCGGCGAGGCGATCGCCGCGCGTCCCGCGGCCGCATCCGATTCGGATACCTCCCTGGCCGCGACGGCCGTGTTGAGACAGGGAATCACCTCCACCGCGTCCCCCAGAGAGTGAAGAAAGGCCGCGCACTGTCCGAGCGCCTGTTCGTGGGAATAAATCTGCTTCACGTCCCCCGGCAGCGTTCCCGGCTTCGCGAGCAGCACATGTCTTACGGGAAGGCGGCAGCCCTTCACGATGGGGAGGCGGTGCCGCGCGATCACGCGGTACACCTCCTTCACGGATCCGTAGGTATTGTTCTCGACGGGAAGGACCCCGTATGTGCACATTCCCTCCCGGACGGCGCGCGCCACCGCGTCAAAGGTCCGGAAATAGATATATGCCGCGTCCGGGAACATCTTCTCCGCAGCCAGCTGAGAGTAGGCGCCGCGCGTGCCCTGACACGCGACCGTTACGGTTCTGCCGGTATCAGACGAAGACATCTTTCCTGTCCCCCTTCACGATCTCATGGATCGCGTTCAGCTGCCGGGCGAGCGTGTCAAAGGCCGCGGGCGTGATGGACTGCGGACCGTCGCACTTCGCGTGGGCCGGGTCATTGTGCACCTCGATGATCATGCCGTCGGCGCCTGCCGCGACGGCCGCCTTCGACATCGAGGGGACGAGGGCCGATTTGCCCGTCGCGTGGCTGGGATCGATGACGACCGGCAGGTGCGACAGGGTCTTAAGGGACGGAATGCAGGCGAGATCCAGCGTGTTTCTCGTGTACGTCTCGAAGGTCCGGATGCCCCGCTCGCAGAGTATGACGTTGGGATTTCCTCCCGCGAGCACATATTCCGCGCTCATGAGGAGATCCTGATAGGTGGCGGACATGCCCCGTTTTAAAAGCACGGGCTTATCCGTCTTGCCGAGGGCCTTTAAGAGGGAAAAATTCTGCATGTTTCTCGCGCCCACCTGGAGAATATCGATATCCTCGAAGAGGGGAAGCTGGCTTGCGTCCATGATCTCCGTACAGATGGGAAGGCCGGTCTCCTCCTTGGCTTTAAGGAGCAGGCGGATTCCCTCGATCGCCATCCCCTGAAACGCGTAGGGAGAGGTGCGCGGCTTGAAGGCGCCGCCCCGGAGCACCGTGGCGCCGCTGGCCTTCACCGCCCTGGCGATCCCGTCGATCTGCTCCTCCGATTCCACGGAACAGGGGCCCGCGATGAGCGTAAGGCCCCCTCCCCCGATCTCTATGTCTCCGACCCGGATCACCGTGTCGTCCGGATGGAACTTCCTGTTTCCGTTCTTATAGGGCTCCTGCACGCGCTTTACTTCGTCGACGATATCGAGCGCCTTGATGAGATCGATGTCGATCCGGGACGTATCGCCGATCAGTCCGAGTATGGTCTGGTGCGTGCCCACAGTGGGATGGACCTCGATATTCCTCTCCTTCAGCCATCCGAGAAGGCTGTCGAGCTGCACGCGGTCCGGGTTCTGTTTCAGAATAACTATCATAATACCAAATCTCCAGTCATCAGGCCTCGTCGATCGCGTGCCCGATATCATGCCTCATATATTTGTTTTCGAAGGTGACCCGCTCCGTCGCGGCATAGGCCTTCGCCCTCGCCTCCTTAAGCGTGGGGGCGAGCGCCGTGACGGCGAGGACGCGGCCTCCGTTCGTCACGATCCGGCCCTCGCTGTCAAAGGCGGAGCCTGCGTGAAAGACGAATTCGTCTTCCTTTCCTTCAAATGTCTCAAGTCCCCCGATCGGGAAGCCCTTCTTGTAGGACACGGGATATCCGTCCGAGGCCAGGACCACGCACAGGCAGGCGTCATCCTTAAAATGCAGCTCCCTGCCGGACAGCTTTCCGTCGATGCAGTCGTCGATCACGTCGATGATATCGTCCTCCATCCGGGGCAGAACCACCTGCGCCTCCGGGTCGCCGAATCTCGCGTTGTACTCCAGCACCTTGGGCCCGTCCTCCGTGAGGATCAGCCCGAAGAAGATCACGCCCGTAAAGGGCCTTCCCTCGGCCGCCATCGCGTCCACCGTCTTCTGGTAGATGTTCTCGCGGCACCAGGCGTCCAGCTCCTCCGTGTAGAAGGGGCTGGGAGAGAAATTCCCCATCCCGCCCGTGTTGGGGCCCGTGTCTCCGTCCCCGATCCGCTTGTGGTCCATGGCCGACGCCATGGGGCGGACAGTCTTCCCGTCCACAAAGGAGAGAACGGAGATCTCGCGTCCCGTAAGGAACTCCTCGATCACCATCTGATCGCCGGCGGAACCGAACTTTCTGTCCTCCATGATCTCCTTCACGCCGGCCCGCGCCTCCTCCACCGTCCCGCAGATGAGCACGCCCTTTCCGAGCGCGAGGCCGTCGGCCTTAAGCACGATCGGGTACTTCGAGTGCTCCAGATACGCGTAGGCCTCCTCCGGGGTGTGAACGGTCTCATAGGCCGCCGTCGGAATGCCGTATTTTTTATAGTCAGGGAGTGGAAATGGTTGCTTTATGCATGGAGGATTTTTAAAGAGGCATTAACGGCAGGTCAAGGTATTCAAATATCACCTGGGGGATGGTGGAAGATGAGGAATTTGAGCAGATATTGAGGATGTTCAGATAGTAAGGGTAGAAAA
>CAYLHR010000140.1:2889-5687 GCA_964383335.1 uncultured Lachnospiraceae bacterium | reverse complement strand
CGAAAGCCCCGACAAGCCGATGCGTACAATCGGGCATGGGAGGTCTTCCAGCGAACCAGTGACTCCGCGCCCGCCGTCAGCTTATCCGCGCCCGAGCCCAGCGCCTCCGCGCCGCCCTGAAGCTTCTCCGCGCTCTCCGAGACGGACGACGCGATCTGTCCGGCGCCGTCCGCGACTGCCTTCGCACCCGCCGCCAGCCTGGGCGCGCCGCTCTCCTCATTGGTGAGCTGCTCCACCCCGGCAGCCAGCTGACCGACACCGGCGGTATACTGATCGAGTCCGTCTCTCAGCGAAGCCGTTCCCGCCGCGAGAGCCGGTGCCGCACCGTCCGCGGCCAGCTTCGCCGCTCCGGCATCCGCCTTCGCGGCGCCTGCCGTATAGTCCGAGATGCCCTTCTGCAGCTGCTGCGCGCCGGAGGCGAGCCCCGGATTCTTCTTCGTTCCGTCCCCGCTCACACTTCCGTTCAGCTTCTGCAGGCCGTCATCGATCTGTCCCACGCCGTCCGTGTAGTTCTTCACTCCGGCCTTCAGTCCCTTTTCCTCATCGGAGATTCCGTCCAGAAGGGCCTTTGACCCTGTCTTCAGGGCCGACGAATTCGCGTCCAGCTTTGCGGCGCCTTCGGAGAGCGTGTCCGCTCCCTTCCGGAGCTTTCCCGCGCCGTCCGTGTAGCCTTTGATTCCCCTGCTCAGGCTCTCCGCCCCCCGGCTCAGCTTTCCCGCGCCGTCTGTGTAATCGTCTATTCCCTTACTTAATTTCTTCGCTCCCTTTTCCGCCTCGTCCGTTCCGTCAGAGAGCTGTCCGGCGCCTCGATTCACCTTGCTCACGCCGTCCGTATACTCCTTTATACCGTCCGCGAGCGCCCCCGTGCCGTCCGTCAGATCCGGCATCGCGTCATCGGCCTCGCCGATTCCGGAGGAGAGCTTTTCCGCCCCGTCCGCCAGGGCATTGCCGTCCTCCGTGAGCTCCTTCACCCTCTCGTCCAGCCGCTCGATGGCCGTCTTCCTGTCCTCCTCCAGCTGATCCCGGTCGCCGCTCTCCGCGCTTCCGAGGCCGGACATGACCATGGTGAGGCAGGTGCTCATGGCGAAGTCCGTCGCGTCCATGGTGATCTCCACGGTACTTGGAATTTCGAGATCGGCAAGTCTGTTCTTCGCCTCCTGGCCGTCCTCATTTTCACTTAAGATCTCCTCCGTCCGCTCCTTCACCGGCTCCAGACTGTCCTGAAGTCCCGGAAAGCCCATGCCGACGACGACGGTATTCTTCCCCTCGGACACGATCGATCCGTGATCCACCTTCACGTTCCGGACGTGATCGTTGGAAAACACCATGCCCGTGAGCGCCGTAAACGGGACATACACATCCCCCTTCTTCTCCGAATTTGTGTAGTCGATGCGGATCTTCACGTTTCCGCTTTTTCCCGAGAGCTCCGCGGGAGAGATCTCATTGCCGTCAAGATAATAGGTAATACGCGCGCTGACGGGCGGCTGCTTCGTGGTCGACCCCTGATAATAGATGTCATTCCCGTCCGCGTCCCACGTGAGCTCATCCCCGCTGCCCGTGGTGAAGGATTCCTCACCCTTCACATTTTCGATATCCGTCAGCGTGGTGTGATCCGTAAGTCTCGTGCTGCCGTCCCTGTTCTTCAGCCAGTTGGACACAGTGACGTGCTTTGTGTTTCCGTTCGCGTCAGCAAACACGTAGACGGTCTCCTCCTTGGTGGCGCTGCCGGCCTCCCCGTCTCCGATCACCCGGCCGATCGCGGCCTCAAGCTCCTCCTCCGTTCCGACCGCTCCGGCCGGCGGATTCTCCGCCTGACTGTCCGCTCCGGATCCGGACGGAAGGCCGCAGGCCGAAAGGCCCGATGTCATAAGCGCCACTGACAGCAAAAGTGCCAGAACCTGTTTTCTTTTCATAATGAAATTCCCCCCATCTTATCTTCCGAATGCTTTCTCCGTCTTCCCGAAATGCCGCCGGTGCCTTCCGCTCCCGCTTTTCTCCTCCTTCGGAAGAAAGCCCATGCTGGTCCGCATGATCACGGGATCAAATACAAGAAGCACCGCGGGCAGAACCGTAATGACCATCGCCGTGCTGATGAGGGCGCCGCGCGCCATGAGGATGCAGAGCACAGCGATCAGGCTGATCTTTGAGTAGACGCCGACGCCGAAGGTCGCGGCGAAGAAGGTGAGCCCGCTGCAGAGGATACTGGAAATGGACGCCGTATGCGCGGTGCGGACCGCCTCCTCCTTCGACCTGCCGGCGCTTCGCTCCGTCTGATAGCGGCTCGTCATCAAAATCGCGTAATCCACGGTCGAACCGAGCTGTATGGTGCCGATGACGATGGACGCGATGAAAGGAAGCGGCGTTCCCTGATAGTACGGGATCGCCATGTTGCAGAAGATCGCGCACTCAATGACGGTCACGAGCAGGAAGGGCAGGGAGATCGACCGGAATACGATCATGATGATCACAAAGATCACGCCGATCGAGACCCAGTTCACGATATTGAGATCGTGGTCCGCCACCCTGACCAGGTCCTTCAGGCAGGGCGCGTCTCCGATCAGCATGCCCTTCGGATCATATTTTTTGATAATCGGCGTCAGGCGTTCGATCTGCCGGTTCACCTCATCGCCGCCCGGCTGATACCGGCTCGTCAGAAGAATCAGCTTCCAGTTGTCGGAGCTCAGCTTCTCCGACAGCTCCTCCGGGATCATTTCCTCAGGAATCATTCCCCCTAAAAATGCGTCCACGCCGATGACGGCTTTCACTTTTTTTGACATGGGTTTTCCTCCTAAGTGTAT
>CAYLHR010000140.1:0-2879 GCA_964383335.1 uncultured Lachnospiraceae bacterium | reverse complement strand
ATCAGCTTCAAGTACTCGGAGCTAAGCTTCTCAGACAGCACATCCGCGATCATTTCCTCATGAATAATACCACCTAAAAATTCCTCAAAGCAGAAGACGGCTTTCACCCCGTCCACCTTCTTCAGCTCCTCACACATCATTGAGGTGGTCTTCTGACCGGCATGCCTGTCCGTCAGGATCATCATCGTCGCGTTCATGTCGAAGGTCTCCTCGAGCTTTGTGCTCGCGACAATCGAGGGCAGGTCGCGCGGCAGAGTCTGATCCAGGTTGTAGTAGACCCCGTAATGCAGATTTCCGTAGGCCGCGGGAATCCAGATAAGAACAAAGATCCCGAGAATCAGCCTGTAGTGCTTCGCCACGAAACCGGGAAGAAAAGCCAGTTTTGGGATCACCGGCCTGTGCCTCGTGCGGTCGATCGCCTTCTCGGATACGAGGATGAGCGCGGGCAGGATCGTGACGCAGGAGATCACGCCGAAGGCAACGCCCTTCATCATGACTATCCCGACGTCAAGCCCGAAGGTAAAGGACATGAAGCAGAGCGCCGCGAAGCCCGCTATGGTCGTGACGGAGGATCCGATCACGGACTGAAGCGTCTGGTCGATTGCCTTCGCCATGGCCTCCTTCGCGTCCCCGCTTCCCGCGGCTTCATTTTCCTTGAAGCTGTGCCAGAGAAAGATGGAGTAGTCCATCGTGACGCCCAGCTGCAGCACCGCGGCCAGGGACTTCGTCACGTAGCTGATCTGCCCCATGAAAATATTCGTTCCCAGATTATAGATAATCGCCATGCCGATCGAGAGCATGAACATGACCGGCGCAAGAAATGTATCCATACTGACCGCCGTCACCAGCATGGCGAGCAGAACCGCGATGCCCACGTAGATGGGCTCCTCACGCTCCGCCAGATTCTTGGTATCGACGAGAACCGCGGAAATGCCCTGCAGGAAGCAGTGCTCATCGAGAAGACCGTGGATCTGCGTGACGGCCTCCATGGTGTCGTCATCCGACGTGGTCGTATCAAAGGTGACGGCCATCAGCGTCGCGTCCCCCTTCATGAAGGCGTCCAGCAGCCTGTCCGGCAGGAGCTCCATGGGAACCGAAAGATCCGCGAAGCTGTCGTACCAGAGCACGTTGTTCACGTGCGGCACGCCGGAGATCTTCTCTTTTAAGGCCGCGACCTCCTTATTCTCCTTTCCCTCCACGATCACCATGGCGATCGCGCCGGTTCCGAACTCATCCTCCAGGATATCCTGGCCCCGCATGGTCTCAATCGTCTTCGGCAGGTAGATCAGCATATCGTAATTGATTCTTGTATTCAGGTAGCCGACAGCTGACGGAATGAGAAGCGCGAAGGATACAATCAGGATGATGTATCTCGCCTTCACGACACATTTTCCGAAAAAATTCATATCGCTTCCTCCCCCTCTTCCCTAACATTATAAAAAACGGGACCGGATCTGTTCAGATTCAATCCCGTTTCCGTGTTTAGTTAAGGACGACATATCCGCCTTTTTGTCGTTCGGCGGGGTCTTATGTTTTCTCTCCTGCCTCCGCGGAGTATACTTCGGGGGATACAGCCCGCCGGCCTCACGAAAAGCCGACCGGATTCTCTTCGCTGCTCCAGTGGAGCTCCTCCATGATATCGAAGAGAGACCGGGTCGCGATATATTCATAGACGACAGCCAGCTCCTCCGGTTCAATGGGCATGCCCCTCTGAATCCACACAAGAACCACGAAGCTCATGGACTGGGCGTAGTAAGCCGCCAGATACTCCGGCGTGAGCCAGGGATGCTTGGGGTTCGACCGGCTCTTCTCCTGGGCCTCGGAAAAGACGTCGAGGAGCAGATTCCGGATGGAGCCGGTGATGATCTCCCGGAAGGAGTTCTGGCCCTCCATGTGGGAAATCTTTCTGTAAAAGGCCTCCTCCTTCTTCATATTGGAAAAAATGAGGACGAGGGCCTCCCTGTACATGTGGTTTGTGAGCAGTATGCGGACCGGATCCATGATCTCTGTCCTCATGATCCACTCGAGAAGATCATATTTATCCTGAAAATGATTGTAGAAGGTGACCCTGATCACCCCCGCTCCGTCCGTAATCTGCCGGATCGTGATTTTTTCGAAGGGTACCTTAAGGACCAGGGCCTTCAGACTGTCCGCCAGCCTGAGTTCGATATCCTTCTTCAGTTCAGGTTCCTTTCCGTATTCCATCCAATGTCTCCGTTCATTTCACGCGTCAGAATACCATCCGGTGTCTCTGCTCATTTCATGCATCAGAATACCATCCGGTGTCTCCGCTCATTTCACGCATCAGATCAGGTAAGGATATACTATTACTGTTTCCTGTATCGCTGCTTTTACTCTTCCTCAGTCTCCGGGACAGCACTGTCTGACTCCGCCGCTCTCCGCATGGCGTCCTCGTCCACTTCCTCTCCCGTCAGCTTCAGGATTCTGATCACCGTCTCCTGGGAAATGCCCATGTCGTTCGCGATCTCATCGATATTCGGCTTCGTCCCCAGCTCCTCCGTCAGGCGGTCGATACTCGCGTTCAGAAGCTCCACCTGCGCGACCAGGCGCTCATCATCGCGGCCGAAAGCGGCATATTTTCCCGCGGCGTCCTCCATGGCGCGGCGGATCGCCCCCGTCACGGTCTCCTCGACGCTGAGCCCGCTCCAGGCCGCCGCCTCGCTGTCGAGAGAATTCACCCCGTCAAGAAGGCCCAGATATCCCTCCTGAATCAGGTCCTCGGCCGGAACCGATCCGTCCTGAAACTCCTCCGCGATCCGCTCCACCTCTTCCATGAATTCCTCTATGAGATCCCGCTTCGCTGCCTCAGTCATCACAGCCGCTTCTCCTCCCGGGCGTCCCGCCCTGCATTTTTAAGC
>CAYLHR010000139.1:0-5706 GCA_964383335.1 uncultured Lachnospiraceae bacterium | reverse complement strand
GGAAGGCGAGCAGCTAATTCCAATAGGAAATGGCGTTGGAAAGAACCACCTCAATGGTTCTGTCATCCACAGCCGTCACATTCAGCTTCGCGTCCGGAAGGGACTCCGAACCGTCGGCCGGCCAGATATCGGAATAACCGTCGACCACCTCGAACATGTAGCCGTAGTCGGCAGCAAGCTCCTGGCTGGCGGCGCGGTTCCACGCAAACACGAAGTCACCGGCTGTCACGGGCTTGCCGTCAGACCAGGTGAGGCCTTCCTTAAGCGTATAGGTGTAGGTTACCTTGCCGTCGTCTCCGACGACACCCTCTGTCAGCTCCTCGGCCGCGTCCGGAACGATGACGAGATTGCCGTTCTCATCCGCCTCCCACTTCGCAAGACCGGAGAAGAGATGTGCCAGCATGGTGGCGCCGTCTACCGCACTGTTAAGCGCGGGGTCAAGCGAGGCCGGTTCGGACGCCAGACATACATTGAGGCCGTCTGCCGCGCCCTCGGCCGGGGCCGCGTCCTCAGCCGGGGCCTCCGCATCCGAGGATGCCTCTTCTGTTTCGGCAGCCGCTTCTGCCGCCACGGATTCTGCGGTCGCATCCCCTGAAGACGCGGAATCACCACATGCCCCGAGACCGGCCATCATGGCTCCTGTGAGGAGAATGGCAAGAAACTTTTTCATTTTCATGTGTTTGCTCCTTTCTTTTCCTGTTCCTTTTTCCGCCTCCGGGAGCGCTGTCTGCCCCCTGCGGCAGTTTATCATCGGGAGCGGATCCGGGCCGGCCGCGATGGGCCGTATCCCGCCCCGCTCGGGACTTCTGATTCTGAGCCAGCCGTCTTTAAGGATCAGCTGTTGACCTCCTCCGCCCTGTGGCAGGCGACGAAGCGCCCCGGTTCAAGCTCTCTGAACTCCGGCATGCTCTCTTTGCATGCGTCGGTCGCGTAGGGGCACCGCGTGTGGAAGGGGCAGCCGGACGGAGCGTTCAGAGGACTTGGAATCTCTCCCGTCAGCTGCACGCGCCGGTTTGCTCTCGCCGCCTTGGGATCCGGCACGGGCACCGCGGACATCAGGGCCTTTGTATAGGGATGCAGGGGTCTCTCATAAATCTCACCCGCGTCCGCGAGCTCCACCATCCGTCCGAGATACATGACGGCGATGCGGTCGGAAATGTGCCGCACGACGAGGAGATCATGCGCGATGAAGAGATAGGTGAGATTCAGCTTCTCCTGCAGCTCGTCGAACATGTTGATCACCTGGGCCTGTATGGAGACGTCCAAAGCCGAGACAGGCTCGTCGCAGACGATAAAGTCCGGGTCAACCGCCAGGGATCTGGCGATACCGACGCGCTGCCTCTGTCCCCCCGAGAACTCGTGCGCGTATCTCGCCGCGTGCTCGGAATTGAGCCCGACATGATCCATGAGTTCGAGGATCTTCTCTCTTCTTTCCTCCTGGGACCGGTACATGTGATGGACATCGAGGGGCTCGCCGATAATGTCCGCCACCGTCATTCTGGGATCGAGTGAGGAGTAGGGATCCTGGAACACCATGGTCGCCTTTGTCCTGAACTCCTCGATCTCCTGTCTGGTCCGGATCGCCTTTCCCCTGTAGAGCACCTCGCCGTCCGTCGGCGTATAGAGATGAAGGATGGAGCGGCCCGCCGTGGTTTTTCCGCAGCCCGATTCCCCGACAAGTCCCAGCGTCTCGCCCTCGCGGATCGAGAAGGAGATGTCGTCCACCGCCTTCAGCGGCTTTGACTGGAAAAAGCCCGTATTAATATTAAAGTACTGCTTAAGATGCCTCACCTCAATAAGAGGCTGTTCGGCGTTCGGTGTATTCATGCTTCCACCCCGTTCTTAACATTCATCCAGCAGGCGGCGTAGTGATTGTCATTGATGCGCATCCGCTCCGCCTTTTCCCGTATGCAGATCTTCATCGCGGCGTCGCATCTGGGGGCGAAAGGACACCCCTTCGGCATGTTGAGCAGGTCAATCGGAGTGCCGGTGATCGGTTCCAGCTTCTGACCCGCGCTCGTCGCGGTGGGAATGGACTTCATCAGTCCCTTAGTGTATTCATGTTTCGGATTGTAGAAGATCTCGTCCGCCGTTCCCTGTTCACAGATCCCGCCGGCATACATGACGATCACCTCGTCGCAGAGCTGAGCGACGACGCCCAGATCGTGGGTGATCATGATAATCGCCATTCCGATTTTTTCCTGGATATCCTTCATGAGCTCCAGAATACCGGCCTGAATTGTCACGTCGAGCGCCGTGGTCGGCTCATCCGCAATCAGGATATCCGGCTCACAGGCGAGGGCCATTGCGATCATGACTCTCTGCCTCATGCCGCCGGAAAACTCGAAGGGATACTGCTTCATCCGTTTTTCCGGCTCATTGACGTTCACGAGCTTCAGCATCTCGACGGCCCGGTCCCAGGCCTGCTGTCTGTTGCGGTCCGTGTGGAGCAGAATCGCCTCCATCAGCTGCCGGCCGATTGTGTAGGTCGGATTAAGCGATGTCATCGGATCCTGGAAGATAATGGAGATCCGGTTGCCGCGCACATCCTTCATGACCTTCTCACCGGCCCCGACCAGCTCCTGCCCGTCGAGCTTAATGGAGCCCGACACAATCTTTCCCGTCCCGGCCAGAATCTGCATCACGGAGTAGGCCGTGACCGATTTGCCCGATCCGGATTCACCGACGATACCGAGCACCTTGCCGCGCTCCAGATTAAAAGAAACTCCGTTGACCGCTCTCACCTCTCCCGCGTCGGTAAAGAAAGAAGTATGCAGGTCTTTTACCTCAAGCAATGCCATAACGTCCCTCCTTAACCGTTCAGCTTCGGGTCAAACGCGTCGCGAAGTCCGTCGCCGAACAGATTGAGCGACAGAACAATCAGCGAGATCACGATCGCCGGGATGACAAGTCTGTAGGGGAAGGAGTTGATGCCGTTCAGGGCGTCGGATGCCAGTGAGCCGAGAGACGGCATGGGCGCGTTGACGCCAAGTCCCAGGAAGGACAGATAGCTCTCCGTGAAGATCGCGCTCGGAATCTGCAGAGCGGTTGAGATGACAATCACGGAAATGCAGTTCGGAATCAGATGCTTCCGGATCACCCATCCCCCCTTCGCTCCCGCCGCCTGCGCGGCAAGGACATACTCCTGTTCCCGGAGAGACAGGATCTGGCCCCGCACAAGCCGGGCCATGGAGACCCAGTAGAGAAGCGCGAAGATGATGAAGAGCGATATGATGTTGGTTCCGATCTTGGCCAGAACCGTTCCCTCGAGCGCCTTCTCCAGCGTCGTCTTAAGAGACGCCGCAAGCAGAATCACCATCAGCATATCCGGAAGCGAGTAGATGATGTCGACAATTCTCATGATCACCATATCCACTTTTCCGCCGGCATAGCCTGATATTGCTCCCACGGTAAGTCCGATAACCAGAACAATGATGCTCGCGAAGAATCCGACGGCGAGAGAAATGCGCGTTCCGTAGACCACGCGGATAAAATAGTCTCTCCCGTTCGCGTCCGTCCCGAAAATATGCGGGAAGATACTCTCCCCCTCCGCCATCCGCTCCATCTCGGAGGCGGAGTACTCGAAGGGCTTCAGATTCTTGAAGGATGCGTCGACCGGCTTGCCGGGCGTCATTCCCAGCATGGCCTCATATTTATACGGCCAGAACATGGGAACAAAGATGGCGGCGAGCGTAATGATGACGATGATCCAGAAGCTCACCATGGCCACCTTGTTCTTCTTAAGCCGCCGCTCGCCGTCCTTAAAGAAAGTCGTGGACGTCCGCATTTTTACCATGTATTCCTTTTCTTCCGCGCTGGCCGGCAGGAAATCATCCACATTCACCTGCGCGCTCATGCGCTTCAAATTATTTGCGTCCATACTTTCCTCCCGTTACTCCAGATTGATTCTCGGATCAACGACCTTGTAGAGAATGTCACTCACCAGGTTCATAATCACGATGAAGCTTGCCAGCACGATGGTCGTTCCCATAATCAGCGTATAGTCGCGGTTTGTAATGGAGCTGACAAAGGATCTGCCGATTCCGGGCACCGCGAAGATCTGTTCCACGACGAGGGATCCCGTGACGATATAGGCGAGCATCGGTCCGAAATAAGTAATGACGGGAATCAGCGCGTTCTTAAGCGCATGCCCGAAGATAATCTTCATGCGGGACACGCCCTTGGCCTTGGCGGTCCGGATATAATCCTGTCCCAGAACGTCCAGCATCGAGGATCTCGTGAGACGGGTAATGTGGGACATGGGCGAGAGCATAAGCGTGACGACCGGCATCACAAGTCCCGCGGATGTGGAGCCGTTGGCCGGGAGAACGTGCAGCTTGATGGCAAAGAGAACAAGCATGAGCGATCCCATGATAAAGGACGGCATCGACACGAAGGCGGTCGTGAGAACCATGATGAAACGGTCCAGAACCGTATTCCTCCGAAGGGCCGCGAGAGACCCCAGCACAACTCCGATGACGAGCGCGAGAGCCGCGGCTATGACGCCGAGCTTGGCGGAGGTTCTGAGCCCGTCCCCGATAATATCAATCACCATGCGCCCTCTCTGCTTAAGAGACGGGCCGAAGCGGAACTGAACCACATCCGCCAGATATGTCACATACTGAGTCATAAGCGGCTTGTCGAGTCCGTACTTGGCCTCCATGGCTTTCTGTACCGCCGGACTGACCGCCTTTTCACCCACAAAAGGTCCGCCCGGAACCGCGTGCATGATGAAAAATGTCACGGTAATCACGACCCAAACCGTAAAAACGGCGAGAATCATTCTTTTCAGAATATATTTCAGTGTTTTCGGATTCATGCGCTTTCCTTCCTGCTCTCATAAAAAAACACGAAAAACGCGGCAATGACGTCTTTTAGTCATTGCCGCGCTGCCATGTCAGGCTAACACCAGAAATTATAGTCTCAATTCTGTACTCTGTCAACACGTTAATCCGAAAAAGCATTTGAGTATACGTTTAATAGTCTGACTATTTCGGGCGAAGGTCCACAAACTATTTGCCGAAACAGGGGATTTGCGGTAAGATAATGCCAGATATCAACATTATATCCCCCGCCCCGGCGGATGGAGCAACAGGAGTTCTGCTATGGATAAGAAAAAAATCGAAATTCTCTGGAAAGACCGGAAGCGCAATTTTCTCGGCCTGCCCTGGTCTTTCACAAAATACAGAATCACCAGGGACAGGCTCATTCTGGAAAAGGGATTCTTCAGTTCGCGGGAGGACGAGGTGCGCCTCTACCGCATCGTCTCCCTCACCATGACGAGGAGCCTCTGGCAGAAGCTGATCGGCACGGGAACAATCCACTGTGACTCGACCGATCAGGCGATGCGCAATTTTGATATCACCAATATCAAGCATCCGACGGATGTCAAGGAACAGCTCTCGGAGCTCATCGAGATCTCCCGCCGCGAGAACCGCGTCTACGCGAGAGAGAACATGATGACGGGCGGACCGGGCCAGGGTCCGGAGGATGAGTTTGACCACGAGGAGCATATGGGCGCCTGGGAGCCGGATGACAGTGAACTGGATCCGGATGACGACAATCACTGAGGCACCGCTTTCGGGAAGGGATCAACCGCATTCCACGGTTCGATCCCTGCCGGACTGATATCGCCGCACTATACATATCATAAATCAGAACCACCGGCTTAGCCGGTGGTTTGCTCACGCCCTATAAGGGCTTGTT
>CAYLHR010000138.1:0-5793 GCA_964383335.1 uncultured Lachnospiraceae bacterium | reverse complement strand
AGGCCTTCATGAAGAGGTCCCGCTCGCCCTTCTCCACGCCGGGATAGCGGAGATGAAACAGCTTTCTCCGCAGCTCATTTTCGGCCGGCGTAAGTCCCCGGGCGTCGGCGGCGTCGAGAATCTCGAGCCGGATCTTGGGATCCCGCTCCCGGTAATAGCTGTCCGGCCAGTTAAGAAGCCGCAGCTGGATTTCCGCCGCATCCGGCTTCGCGGGCCTTTTGTTCGTAAATTCCATCGTCTGTCAGTCCTTCCTCATCAGTAAAGGGCTCTGCCCCTCACAATTTTGCCGGAAACATGCCGGTCATCCGCGAGATAAATGAGCCGCTCCGCCCGCTCGGCCGCGGTCAGCTCCCTCATGGAGGGGATCGTCTCATCGTCGATGATGACCGCGTCGAACTCATAGCCGGGCTCAAAGCTTCCGACCTTCCCGAAGAAGGCGCCGCCGCCCATGGTCGCGAGATAGAAGACCTCCGGGAAGGTGAGCGGCCGCACTTCTTTGTCAAAGAGACGCCATCTGAGCTTGGATACCCCCACCGCGTTCCGCATGGCGGAGAAGATGGAGGTGACGGAGCCTCCCGCGACGTCGCTCCCCAGTCCGACGCGGATTCCCATGTCGAGATACCGCGAGACCGGCGCGACCCCGGAGCTCAGATTCATATTGCACTCAGGACAGTGCGCGACGAATACCCCGTTCTTTTTGATGAGCGCGAGCTCCTCGTCCGCGGACCAGACGCAGTGCGCCATGACACAGTTCCCGTTCTGTCCGAAGAGCCCGGCCCTGTCGTAGGACGCCCCGTAGAAGGGAAGGTCCGGTTCCAGCTCCTTCACCCATTCGATCTCGGAGAGGCTCTCCGACAGATGCGACTGAACGGGCAGGCCGTACTCCGCCGAGAGCGCGCCCAGCCCCGAAAGCAGCTCTTTCGAGCAGGAGGGCGTGAACCTGGGTGTCAGAATCGGCTTCGTGTTGATATATTCGCACTCGCCGCGCACGACATCCAGCCACGCGCGCGTGTCCGCGAGAGACTCCTCCGTCCCCTCGACGTAGTAGTCCGGCACATTCCGGTCCATATTGACCTTGCCGACAAAGGTGACAAGTCCCGTGTCCTCGAGCGTGTCCATAAGGACCAGCGTGGCGTCGGGATCCGCCGTCGCGAAGACCACGGCCCTTGTGGTGGGCCCGCAGTACAGCTCCTCGGCGAAGAGGTCATAGGCCCGCTCCGCGTAGGCGAGGTCCTTATAGCGGGCCTCCTCCGGAAATGTATGCACGTTCAGCCAGTCGAGGAGCTCGAGATCCATGCCGAGTCCCCGGAACTGATACTGGGGCGCGTGCACATGAAGGTCCGTAAAGCCCGGCAGGATCAGCTTGTCCCACAGATCCTCCACCGGCAGATCCGCATATTCCTCCGGCAGCTCCCGGAACACTCCGCGGGACAGCCCGTCCACACAGACGACGTAGGCGTCGTCCATCGCGCAAAGGTCATTCCTTCCCCGGCTCCATACAGCCGCGCCGTGAAGTACGAATCCGTCTTCCCTCATATCAGAACCTCTCCCGCATCCTTCAGCGCCTGCCCGATCACCCTGTCCATGTCGTAATACCGGTAGGTGCCGAGCCGGCCGCCGAAAATCACATTGTTTTCCTTTTCCGCAAGCTCCCTGTATTTCTCATAAAGCGCGCTGTTCCCCGCGTCATTGACCGGATAGTAGGGCTCGGCGCCCGGGTGCCACTCCTCCGGATATTCCTTCGAGATAATCGTGTTCTTCTGCTCCCCGAACACGAAATGCTTGTGCTCGATAATTCTCGTCCAGGGAACGGAACGCTCCGTGTAATTGACGACCGCGTTCCCCTGGTAGTTGTCCGTATCCGGATACTCGTCCTCAAAGCGGACCGTCCTGTAGGCCAGGTGTCCGAAGCGGAAGCCGAAATATTCGTCGATCATGCCCGTATACACGATCCGGTCCGCGATTCCCGGCGCGCCGTCCCGGATCTCCCCGAAATCGCAGCATGTCCGGATATCCGCGCCCTCCAGCAGCCTTTCGGCAAGGACCGTGTAGCCCTCCTTCGGGACGCCCTGGTGCGGATCCCTGAAGTAGTTGTTGTCGTAGGTAAAGCGAAGCGGCAGCCGCCTTATGATGAAGGCCGGCAGCTCCGTACAGGGCCTGCCCCACTGCTTCTCCGTGTATCCCTTAATGAGCTTTTCGTAGACGTCGCGCCCGACCAGCTTTAAGGCCTGCTCCTCCAGATTCCGGGGCTCCTCTATGGCGAGATCCGCGATCTGATCCGCGATGATGCGCTTCGCCTCATCCGGCGTCCGGATGCCCCACATCCTCGAGAAGGTGTTCATGTTGAAGGGGAGGTTGTAAAGCTCGTCCCCGTAAACCGCCACGGGCGAATTGATATAGTGATTGAAGGACACGAAGCGGTTCACATACGCCCACACCTGCTCGTCCGAGGTGTGGAAAATGTGCGCCCCGTAGCGGTGAATCAGGATCCCGTCCTTCTCCTCGCAGTAAATGTTGCCGGCGATGTGCGGGCGCCTGTCGATCACAAGGCAGCTGTATCCCCGGTCCATCGCCTCCCTGGCGAAGACCGCCCCGTAAAGCCCCGCTCCGACGATCAGAAAATCATAATGTGCCATCTTCCATTATGCCTCATTCTTCCTGTCCCGAGGGCTCGGCCGGCCTGAAGCGCCTCTCCCTGTGTTCTCTTTTCGGCTTCGGGACGCGCTCCCAGGCCTCCTTCATGAACTGATCCTGCGAGTCCACGAGCACCTTTCCTCTCTTGTCCGGCTTCACGTAGGTGCCGTCCGGCTGAAGGAAATGCGCCTTTACGTTGTCATTTAACTGCACGGTGAGGAGCCTCTGCACCTCCGCCTTCAGGTCCTCCTGCTCCACCGGAAAGACGATCTCGACGCGGCGGTCCAGATTTCTCGGCATCCAGTCGGCCGATCCCATGTAGACCTCGTCGTCGCCGTCGTTGTGGAACCAGAAGATCCTTGAGTGCTCCAGGAAATTGCCGACGATCGAGCGCACGCGGATATTCTCCGACACGCCGGGAACCCCCGCCCTCAGGCAGCAGATGCCCCGGACGAGAAGGTCGATCTCCACGCCCGCGCAGGAGGCCTCGTAGAGCGCCTCGATGATCTTGGGATCACAGAGGGAATTCATCTTCGCCCTGATGAAGGCCTTCTTTCCCGCTGCCGCGTGCTCCGCCTCGCGCTTTATCATGGAGAGGAAGCGCTTCTTCATCCAGATCGGCGCGACGAGAAGCTTGTGCCATCTGTCGGGCTCGGAGTAGCCGGACAGCATGTTGAAGGCGGCCGTCGCGTCCTCTCCCGTCAGGGCGTCGCAGGTAAAGAGCCCGAGATCCGTGTACAGCTTGGCCGTGGAATCGTTGTAATTGCCGGTTCCCAGATGCACATAGCGCCGGATCCCCTCCTCCTCGCGCCGCACGACCATGGTGATCTTGCTGTGGACCTTGAGGCCGACGAGACCGTAGATGACGTGGCAGCCGGCCTGCTCGAGCTTCTTGGCCCAGACGATATTGTGCTCCTCGTCAAATCTGGCCTTCAGCTCGACGAGGACGGTGACCTGCTTGCCGTTGTCCGCCGCCTGTGCCAGGGCCGTGATGATCGGCGAATTGCCGCTCACCCTGTAGAGCGTCTGCTTGATGGCCAGCACGTCCGGATCTTTGGCCGCCTGTTTCACGAAATTCACCACGGGGTCGAAGGTCATGTAGGGGTGATGGACCAGAATATCCCTCTTGCGGATGGCCGAGAAGACATCCGGCTCCGCGTCGAATTCCGGAACCGGCGCGGGCGTGTATTTGGGCGTCCGGTACTCGTCAAAGCCCTGCAGCCCGTTCAGCTTCATGCAGAAGGAGAGATCCAGAGGGCCCGGTATGTAATACAGGTCCTCGTCCCCGATCCGGAATTCCTTCTTCAGGATCTTTAAGAGCTTTTTGTCGATATCCTCCTGCACCTCCAGGCGGATGACCTCGCCCCACTGGCGCTTTTTGATCTGCTTCTCGATCTCAATGAGCAGATCCTCCGCCTCCTCCTCGTCGATGGAGAGGTCCGCGTTCCTCATCACGCGGTAGGGGCAGGTGCAGACGACGTCGTAGTGCTGGAAGAGATCCCCGATGTGTCTCCGGATCACCTCCTCGAGAAGGATTACGGTTTTCCTGCCGTCCCCGCTCTCCGGAAGCTCGATCACCCGGGGAAGCACGGCCGGAACCTGCACCGTCGCGAACTCCGGCTCGCTCTTTTTCTTCTTTCCCTTCTTGCCCAGCCTGCCCTGTCCGTCCTTCGCGGAGATGAGCGCCCCGATGTTGAGGGACTTGTTCCGGACCAGGGGGAAGGGTCTCGAGGAGTCCATGGCCATGGGCGTAAGGACCGGATAGATGCTGTCCTCAAAGTAGCGGTCCAGCCATTTCTTCTGCTCCTCCGTCAGGGTCTCGTGGTCCTTTACGACCGTGACGCCGGCCCGAAGAAGAGAGGGAACCAGCGACCGGTTCCAGGTATTGTACTGGTCCCGCACGAAGTCGTGAATGCCCTTCGACAGGGCCTCAAGCTGCATGGCCGGCGTCATGCCCGCGATATCCACGCCCTTATATCCCGCGTGAACCTGATCCTTGAGGGAGGCCACGCGGACCATCACGAACTCGTCCAGATTGGACTGCGTGATCGCCAGGAACTTCAGGCGCTCGAAAAGGGGCACGATCTTCGTGTCCCTCGCCTCGCTCAGGCATCTCGCGTTAAAGGAGAGCCAGGACAGCTCCCTGTTCGTAAAGTTCTCATATGCGCCAAGATTCGTACCCTTTGTATTCGCGTTCATCTCGCCACCTTCACCTTAAGGACCGGTTTCACGTTGAAAATTTCATCAAAAAAGGCTGTATTTTCCAGGAAAATGCCCCGCTCAAGCATATAATCCTGATCCGTCTCGACCGTCACGGTCAGCTCCTCGTCCCGGATCTGGGCCGTGACATTCTTCACCTTCTGCTGATAGCTCTCGTCGAGGCAGTTGGAGAGCCGCATGATCGCCACAAGCTTGGACACCAGCATGTAGTCGTCCCTGTTCTGGATCTCCCCCGCGCCCATCGACTCGTAGTAGCCGATCTGCTTCGTGTTGTAGCGGACCACATTCGCGATGATGCGCCGCTCCCTCTCGGAGAGCCCGATGATCTCGGTCGACATGATGATGTTGTACGAGCACTCCGCGACGTCGACGAAGCTCACGTACTTGCCGCAGTCATGGAGATAGCAGGCCACGCGGAGAAGAAGCCGCGCTCTCGCGTCGAGGCCGCTCCTTTTCTTCACCGCGTCGAATACCGCGTCCGCCGCCCGGACGAGAGCCTCGTTGTGCGGCCTGTTTCCCGCGTAGCGCCTCGATATGTTGCGCGCCGCCTGCAGGATATCCTTCTCAAAGTCGTGGGAGGGACGGATGATCTTCTTCTTTTCGGCATAATCGTAGGCGATGCCGTCCGTCAGCTGAATGCCGGGCAGCCAGATCGTCTCCACCTGGAAGTCGGAAATCAGCTTCCTGTATACGACGGCCATGGGAATGAGGACCGAGGAGACCTCCCTCGAGATGCCCAGCTCCTCGGCGATGAGCGCGGTCGGGATCTTCGAGACGTGGTCGTACCAGCGGTTGAATTCCTCCCGGCTCTCGGTCTTGTTGAGGTCGCTCCGGTTCTGGAAGATCAGGTTGGTAAAATAGTTGCCGACGAGGATAATATTCTCGATTTTCCGGTTCTTCAGATACATCTTCCGGAAATTGATGAGATCTTTGCGGATC
>CAYLHR010000137.1:584-5862 GCA_964383335.1 uncultured Lachnospiraceae bacterium | reverse complement strand
GGGAGGAGTACCGCGGCATGGTGCTCGACCGGGGCAGGAGTATGCTGGAGAGGGACAAGAATCATCCCTGCGTCCTCATCTGGTCCTGCGGCAACGAGTCCTTCGGCGGCTTGGTCTTAAAGGAGCTGCACGACTGGTTCCGAAGCGAGGACGGGACGCGCCCGGTCCACTACGAGGGCATTTATCATGACCGGCGGTATCCGGAGACCTCGGATATGGAGAGCACCATGTACGCCCCTGTCACGGAGATCCGGGAGTATCTGGAGGAACACCGGGACAGGCCCTATATCAACTGCGAATACACCCACGCCATGGGCAATTCCTGCGGGGCGATGCATAAATATACCGAGCTCGCCTACGAGGATCCGCTGTTCCAGGGAGGCTTTATCTGGGATTATATCGATCAGACCCTGACCCTCCGCGACCGGTACGGCCGGGAGTACCAGGGGTACGGCGGCGATTTCGGCGACCGTCCCTCGGATTTCGATTTCAGCGGGAACGGAATCGTGTACGGCGGGAGCCGTGAGCCCTCGCCCAAGATGCAGGAGGTCAAATACAACTATCAGAATATCCGCGTCCTCTTCCGCGAGGTGGGGGGACGCCTTAAGATGATTGTGATGAACCGGAATCTGTTCCTCGATACGGCCGCATTTTCCTGTACGGCGGTTCTGTCGAGGAACGGAAGAGAGCTTAAGTCGAGGCAGCTGGACATCCGCGTGGCCCCGCTCGACGAGGATCTTTTTGACATGCCCTTCGCCATACCGCGGGAGACCGGCGAATACGCGGTCACGGTTTCCTTCCGGCTGCGGGAGGACACGCTCTGGGCAAAATGCGGCCACGAGACCGCCTGGGATCAGTATGTCACCTATGTCGGGAGCGCGCCTGATCTGGATCAGAGGTCCGGCCCCGCTCTGCAAAAGGCCGCGGAGGCAGGGTGCTCGCTCTCCGGAATCAGGCTGTACGGGGCGGAGACGGAAGCGGCCGGCGGACGGGCGGCGGGGAAGCTGTCCGTCGTGCACGGATGGCAGAATATCGGTGTCAGGGGAGAGCACTTTGGCGTTCTCTTCTCGGGGACCTGGGGAGGACTTGTCTCTTACCGCTTCGGAGGCCGCGAGCTGCTCGCGGGAATGCCCCGGCCCAATTTCTGGCGGGCGGTGACGCAGAACGACGCAGCCAATCTTCTGCCCTTCCGGGCGGGGCAGTGGAGAACGGCGGGGGCATTTGTCTCCCACAGGACGGAGCACGGGCTCGGAATCACCTGGCCCGTCCTTGAAGAGACGGAATCCTGTGTCCGGGTGACCTATACGTATCACCTGCCGACGCAGCCGGCAAAGGACTGTCTTGTCATATATGAAGTGTATCCGGACGGCGAGATCGCGGTAACGCTCAGGATGGAGCGCTCGGATGAGATCGGGGAGCTGCCGGCCTTCGGCATGATGCTGCGCCTCGACGCGGATTATGACCGCCTGACCTGGTACGGGCTCGGGCCGGAGGAGACCTACACCGACCGGTGCCGCGCGAAACTCGGGATTTACTCGAACCGCGTGCGGGACAATATGGCGGCGTACACGGTTCCCCAGGAGTGCGGGAACAAGGTCGGGACGCGCTATGCAGCGCTGACGGACGCCGCTGGGCGGGGCCTTCTCTTCCTTGCGGGGGGACTGGAGTTCTCCGCGCTCCCCTGGTCTCCGGAGGAGCTGGAGCACGCGGCTCATCCGACGGAACTGCCGGATCCGCATTACACGTACGTGCGGATCGGGCGGCAGATGGGGATCGGCGGCGACGATACCTGGGGGGCGGAGACGCACCCGGAGTACAGGCTTGACAACACGCGGCCGGTTGAGATAAGGTTCAGCTTTAAGGGGATATAAGCCGTCTGCGGCGGCCGCGGTTTATGAGCGGGAAGCGGAGCCGGATACGGATGTCTGACGGAGGAAAAAGCACTGGGGCACACGGAAGACAGGAAAAAGGAGAATAAGAAGAGGCGGAGACCGAGGATTTTTCTCGGTCTTGTCACTTTGCTTGTATTAGCGGTGTGCGCGGCTGTGGGCGCCTTTGCCGTCTGGCGGACCGTCCTGCGCCCGGAGATCGTGCTGACGGAACAGGCGGCCGCCGTCGAGCTGGGCTCCGGCTTTGATCCGGCGGGCATGGTGAAGGAGATCCGGAACGCCTCCCCCGGGGCGCTCCTTATCGACGACGCTTCGCTCTTTGGCAAAGAGGAAGAAGAGAGGCCCGACGGGGATTACGCAATTGACGGCGCGGACCTCCGCGTTCCGCCGGAAACCGGCGATTTTACGGTGACCTACCGCCTTCTCCCGGAGGGGATCTTCGCGGAGTGGGAGCCGCTGACGGAGCTTTTTTTGCGATACGCTCCGGTGCGGACGGTGCAGGTGACGGTGGAGGATACGACGGCCCCCGAGCTTACGGTGATAGAGGAGCCTCTCCGCGTTCAGGTCGGGACCACGGTTCCGGTCATGGATCTCGTGACCGCGGTCCGCGACAACGCGGGGGCGGGAAATGTGGACATCGCTCTCTCGGACGGGACTGACGAATATACCTTTGACGAGGCGGGAACGTGCGAGGTCCGGGTGCGCGCGAAGGATCCCTCCGGCAACCGGACGGAGAAGACAGCGGAAGTGATCGTGGAGGTCCCGGACCGGGAGGCCCCGGTTCTTTCGGGGCTGTCGGACGCAGTCGCCGCCGTCGGCTCGGAATTTGATCTGCTTAAGGGAGTGACGGCTGAGGACGACACGGATCCGGAGCCGAAGATAAGGACGAAGCCGAAGAAGCTGGATACCTCGAAGCCCGGCGTCGTGACGGTCACCTACACGGCAAAAGACAGGGAGGGAAGGAAGACGACCGGAACACGGCGGATCATCATCGCGGAGCAGACGGCAGAATATGAGGGCGGAACCTATCCCGTGCACTGGGATATCTCGGGCATTGAGGGACAGCCCTATCTCGTCGCCGTGAACCGCGTCCTTGATACCGTGACGGTCTATCAGCAGGATGAGGGCGGACAGTATACGGTTCCCGTGCAGGCCTTCGCCTGCAGCACCGGTCCCAGGACGCCGGCGGGGTATTTCCGGACAAGGGAGCGGTACCGCTGGAAATACCTCTTTGAGAATTCCTGGGGCCAGTACGCGACCCGCATCATCAATCACATCCTGTTTCACTCGGTTCCCTACTATTCGCAAAGCCCCGACTCGCTTGAGTACAATGAGTACAATCTCCTCGGGACACCGGCTTCCCTGGGATGCGTGCGGCTCTGCGTAAAGGACGCGAAATGGATCTACGACAACTGTCCGAACGGCTTTCCCTGCGCCATTTTCGACGACGGGGATTACGCCGGCCCCTTAGGGAAGCCGGATATCGTTCCGCTCGACACGGAGGATGAGCGGCGGGGCTGGGACCCGACGGATTCCGACGTGAACAATCCCTGGGGAACGGCGGGACAGCAGTCCTGACAGCTTCCGGATGAGAGATATGACATGATAAGGAAAAGAATTCCGGCCTTTGACCTGATCCGGATCCTGGCGATGGTTCTGATCGTGGTCTATCATTGGAATACGTACTGCTATATCCGGCTGATCGACACGCCGGTTCTTTTGCCGTTCAATATCGTAAACGGAAATCTCGGCTCGATCGGCGTCTCGCTCTTCTTTATCCTGTCCGGGGCGTCCCTCATGTACGTTTACCGGGAGAATCTGGAGATCCGGGATTACCTGAAGAAGCGTTTTCTCGCGATCTATCCCGCCTACTGGCTCTCCTACGCGCTGATGTTCCTCTTTGTCTACCGGATTCATCACCGGAAGATGACGGGGGAGTACTGGACCTGGATCTTTACCTTTCTCGGCATGGACGGCCTGCTGAACGGCCTGATACCTTCCATCTATCTGGTCGGGGAGTGGTTTGTCGGCTGCATCGTCATCCTCTATCTGCTGTTTCCCCTTCTGAGAAAGGCAGTTCTGAAAAGGCCCGCCCTTACGGCTCTGGCCGCGGTCATTCTTACGGCGTGCGCGGTGATCTGGGATCCCGGCATTCCCGAGATTGATCATTTTCCCCTCTTCCGGGTGCCGGAGGTCCTCTTCGGCATGTTCTACGTGCAGATCTGCTTCCCGGAGAAGGAGGACCCGCGGGCGCGGGCGGCCGCAAAGGGCTTTACGGCGGCGGGTGCCGCCGCCTTTATCGGGATCTGTCTCCTCCGGACGGAGATTCCCCTTCTGCTTACGGATATCTGGCTTGGAGTATCGTCCTTCTGCGTTCTGGCCGGCGTATTTCAGCTGCTGCCGGTGAAGGGGAGGGCGGAGCGGGCAGCGGCGGCCGCAGCCGGCTACACCTACGAGATCTTCCTCATCCACCACGTCCCCATGGGCGACTTTCTGCGCTATATGGGAAATGAAACCATTCCCTTTGAGGGTGAGCTTCTCCGCTTCGGGGCCTACTGCGTCACCATCGTGGTCTGCGCGGTTGTGATCGAAAACATCCTGCGCCGCTTCATGCGGCGTCTGAGGCGGGCGGAGTATAAAAAGAGCCGCTGAGGGCATTTTCAGTCTCCTGCGATTGTGATAAGATTGTGGGAGCGCACGGATGAATCCGCCGGATAAACGGCCGGCGGGGTGCGTAAAAAAGAGATATATCTTACAGATGGCAACATGAAACGGAGGAATGGATCTATGTCCGGATATCAGCTGGAAACAAAGTGTGTACAGTCCGGTTACCGCCCGGGAAACGGCGAGCCGCGCGAGGTGCCGATCGTGCAGAGCACGACCTTCAAGTACGATACGAGCGCGGATATGGGAAAGCTGTTTGATCTGGAGGCGAGCGGCTATTTCTATACAAGGCTTCAGAATCCGACCAACGACTACGTCGCTGCGAAAATAGCCGACCTCGAGGGCGGCACGGCGGCGATGCTGACATCATCCGGCCAGGCGGCGACCTTCTTCTCGATCTTCAATATCGCCGCGCAGGGTGATCATATCGTGTCCTGTGCGACGATCTACGGGGGCACCTTCAATCTGTTCAACGTGACCATGCGCCGCATGGGAATTGATTTCACCTTCGTGAGCCCCGACTGCACGGAGGATGAGCTGGAGGCCGCCTTCAGGCCGAACACGAAGGCCGTATTCGGTGAGACCATCGCCAATCCCGCCCTCTCGGTGCTGGATTTTGAAAAATTCGCCGCCGCGGCGCACCGCCCCGGTGTCCCGCTCATCGTGGACACTACCTTCGCGACGCCGGTCAACTGCCGGCCCTTCGAGTGGGGGGCGGACATCGT
>CAYLHR010000137.1:0-574 GCA_964383335.1 uncultured Lachnospiraceae bacterium | reverse complement strand
CGGCCACGGCGCGGCGGTCGGCGGCGCCATCGTGGATTCGGGAAAGTTCGACTGGATGGCCCACGCGGACAAGTTCCCCGGTCTCACAACTCCGGATGAGAGCTACCACGGGATCACCTACGCGGAGAAGTTCGGTCTCGGGGGCGCATTTATCACAAAATGCACCGCCCAGCTCATGCGCGACTTCGGCTCCATCCAGAGCCCGCAGAACGCCTTCCTTCTTAACCTGGGGCTCGAGAGCCTGCACTGCCGCATGAGACAGCACTGCGCGAACGCCCAGGCGGTGGCCGAGTTCCTGAAGGACAGCCCCAAAGTGGAATTTGTGAGCTATCCGTCTCTCCCGGGCGACCGCTACTACGAGCGGGCGAAGAAATATCTGCCGAACGGCTCCTGCGGCGTCGTCTCCTTCGGCGTGAAGGGCGGCAGGGCGGCCGCGGAGGAGTTCATGAGCCGCCTTAAGATCTTCGCGATCGAGACCCACGTCGCGGACGCGAGAAGCTGCTGCCTGCACCCCGCCAGCTCGACCCACCGCCAGATGTCGGATCAGGAGCTGCTGGACGCGGGCGTGGCCGCC
>CAYLHR010000136.1:0-5723 GCA_964383335.1 uncultured Lachnospiraceae bacterium | reverse complement strand
TGCTGCGCAGCTTCAAATGCAGTCTCGGCCTTGATTATTCTTCGCCAGGACTGCTGCGCAGCTTCAAATGCAGTCTCGGCCTTGATTATTCTTCGCCAGGACTGCTTTACAGCCCCAAATACAGTCTCAACATTCATTTTTCTTCGCCAGGACTGCTGCGCAGCTTCAAATGCAGTCTCAACCTTGATTTTTCTTCGTCAGGACTGCTTTGCAGCTTCAAATGCAGTCTCAACCCTGATTATTCTTCGCCAGGACTGCTTTCCAACCAGGCATCAATACTCACAGATCAAAGAACCACCTCAGCATATTTTCCACCTGTCTCATATCGAGAGGCCTCCTGGATGATTCACGTGTAATCAGCAATCTGTCTCCCGGATAAATGTGATTCCTTTCGTATTCATCCAGCCGCCAGATCAAATTGTTTTCACAGTATCCGGGATCACCTATTCTCCCGAAATGTTCGAGATAACACTCCGTTCGCCTGCCTGCATGAAGCAGTGTAAAATCCGGATAAATCGTCTTTCTGTCCAGCACAAGAGGAATCTCATATTGATATGGAATTCCCATCATCAAAAGCTTGTCCGCGATCAGCTTCTCCGACTTGGATCTGACTCGCTCTCCTCTCTCGGAATAAATCTCGGCAAGCCCCTCCTCGAATGGCTTATGCGGACGCTCCATGGCTTCCCATCTCGCCGCAAACTCCTCATCAGATAAATATGGAGATGAAACAACTTTTCTGCGTTCAGGATGCAGGTGAGAGAAAACAATTTCAAGTGCCTTTTCATCATATAATGATTCAATCTGACCGATCCTGTCTAGCTGCTTCTCCACTTCGCGAAGCAATCTGGCGTCGAAATCACGTTGTATGAGACGCTCGATCAGATTCGCCTCCGACTTCAGATGGAGAGAACGTTCCCGGTTCTCATAATCAGGCGACTCCCCCGATGTGGATTTCAGTTCAGCCGAACGGCTGCTCCGAGCCGGAATTTCTGGGCGATACCTGTATTGAGCTCTTCCCCTGCTTTTACAAACCCGCAGTCTTCCCGATGGAGCCGAACTCAGTGATTCATCTAACAGTTTTTTCAGATTTTCATATTCCGCGCGCTTCCTGCAGATAGCCTGCGACAAATAATCCATATGTCCCCCCCGAGTACCGATGTGCCTTTCTTTGTCTCCAGTTTCAGCAAGATTCTTTTCCGGTTACTCTCAGATCCTTCTCCGATTCTTTGCGGATTACCGGTCTTCTGCCATATCGGCTCCTTCTCACACGTTTCCCGGGGAAATCAGCCATTCGCCCTTTCGTCCTTCTCCCGCCTCCGGCATAATACCCCATTGTTTCTTCATCTTCACAGGCCCGAATATCCCGCGGGATCCCCAAAATCCTTAAATAATGCAAAAAGGCAAAACCAGCAGCATCTTATCAGCAAACGTAATAATCTTGCAATGCCCCAATCATATTATCAGCTGCGGCGCAATTGCGTCGCAGCTGATGAATTATCTAACTTCAATTATACTTCGCGCAGGCACATCAGGCAACTAAAACCCACAGGGGATTTGCCGCCCCGATCACTTATGCACGTCGATCACGTTCTGAAGTTCAGCCAGCAGCTTTTCGGGAGAAAGACCGACCTTGGAGGCGACGTCATTCACCGTAGCGTTCTTCAGCAGTGCCTGCCCGACAGGCGTATCAATGAGTTTTGCTTCCGGAATACGCTTTATAATCTCATCTTTTACAAATGGGTACTGTGAAAAAATCTCGCTGACCTTCGAGCTTGCATCAAACATGGTTCTACCTCCTGTCATTGATTCTGTTTCCTTTTGTCTTCTGCAGGAAACGCCTCTTTGGAAATTATATATCCAACACTCTGTCCAAGTCAAAACCACCTGAGATAACCGAGGTACAAAACAGTCATCAGGCTGAACGGCACAGCTCAGGTCAGCTGCCCGACGGACCGGCACAGTTCAAACCACTCACATTCCCCGCAGAGCTCAGGCGGAAACCGTTCCCCCGCCGCCGCATCCGCCCTGCTCCGGAGCTTCCCGTAGGAGACGAAGGAATCCGCAGATCCGATGAGGCCAAGCACTCCCGCATCCAGACCCTGAACCTTCTCCTCCGACCGGCAGGTTCCGTCTTCCGTCAGATTGGGACACGCCGCACAGAGATCATCTGCTCCGCGCACGAGCAAAATGCGCTGCTCCGGGTCTGCCTTCAGCATTTCCGATACATGATTCATGTTTTCCGTAAAGGCCTCGCTGTACCCGTTTCCGACCCAGGTTCTGAGGCAGAAAAGATGATGAGGACGAAGACGCAGACACATAAAAGACTCCTTTCCGCGGACAATGCATGCCGCTCCGGGATTTACGGCACGATTCAAAAAACAGGACCCGCCTGAGCGAGCCCCGTTCTCTTCTTTCGATATATTTTCCTAACCCTCACGCCGCCTGGTCCGCCGGCTTCAGAATGCCCGCCTTGAGGAGTGCCTGGCGAAGAATCAGCCCGACAAGCCCCGCGAGAACCAGCTTAATCACGGCGGTCGGAATAAACGGCACCACGCAGCCCGTAAGAGCGGTAACCAGAGATGCCTGCGCGGCAATCATAAACCACACGGTTCCGACCGCGTAGTTGAGGGCCGCTCCGATCAGAAGCCCGCCCCAGAGCGGAAGCTTCACCCTGGAAGCGTCATCCGATCTCTCCATGCCAAGTCCGGCGAGATAAGCCATGAGAGGAAATGAGACAATGAAGCCGCCCGTGATACCGAGCACGATCCCGAGGCCGCCCGTAAATCCGGCGAAAACGGGCACGCCGACCGCGCCGAGCAGAACATAGACGAGCGCCGCGAGAAATCCGCGCTTCCGTCCGAGCACCACGCCCGCCAGCGGAATCGCAAAGGTCTGAAGTGTCATCGGCACGCCGGCCGGCATCGGAATGCTGATCTGCGCGAGCACCGAGATGATCGCGGCAAATACGCCGATATATGTCAGATCCGCAACAGAGAGTTCCTTCTTTTTCGCCATATCATTTCCCCCCTCAGTTCCGGTTCCCAGCGCATCACAGCGCTTCGTCCCCGGATCTTCTATACTATACTTTTCCGGGAGCTCCGTGTCAATAAATCCGATGCCCGGATTATCCTCCGTCCATTTCATTTATCAATGGTCTTCTAAGTATTCGTTATGCGGCGCAGGCGGGTCTCATTCCTCAAAATCCATGCATACGCGGTTTTTGGTATACGGCCTGACCTTTCCGTTCGCGACCTCCACGTGAGCCGGGTGGACTCCGTAGGCCTTAAGCGCCGCCTCGTCGGTGAAACAGGCGTCCAGCATGGCGTCCGCGTTGGAGGAGCCCAGTCCGTCAATCTGAACGCGGATGGAAATGAGCCCGGGAATTCTGCCTGCCAGTCCCTCCAGTCCCTCGCGGATTCCGGCCCTGATCCCTGCCTTCTCCTCCTCCGAGAACTCATCCTTCAGCTGCCACAGAATAATATGTCTGACCATCACGTATCTCCCTTCGCTTTGAAAATATGGGGCTTTGTCTGTCCCCGCGTCTAAAGTGTAACGGATTTCGATCCGCCGGGCAAGTGATTTCGGAGGCGGCCTCTTTTCATCCGCCGCAGAATGCGGTACAATCTCATGATACATCCGCTGCCGCTCTTTCTGACAGACGGCGGCCGGGTTTTGCGCATGTTCAACGAAAGGTACGATTCATGATTCAAAGAAACGAGATCTGGAAAATATACGGAACGGAATACCGGAAAATGACCAAAACCCTGCTTGAGGCGGCCGGCCTGGCCGGCATCATCGAGGCTGCATCCGCCAGAGACGGCGGAAGGGAAGGCGCGGATGAAAGCGGTCGAAGAAACGAGATCCGGATCGGGATCAAGCCCAATCTCGTCACGCCCGCTCCCGCCGATTTCGGAGGGACGACGCATCCGGAGGTCGTCGCCGGCATCATCGAATACCTGAGGGAGCGCGGTTTCGGGAACCTTCTCATCGCCGAGGGCTCCTGGGTGGGCGACCGCACATCCGAGGCCTATGAGATCTGCGGATACCGGGATCTCTGCGAAAGATACGATGTGCCGTTTATCGATACGCAGGAGGAACACTCTCATGAGGTGAACTGCGCGGGCATGAAGCTGTCCGTCACGGATGTCACGGACCGGGTGGATTTCTGGATCAACGTGCCCGTCCTCAAGGGACACTGCCAGACAAAGATGACCTGCGCCCTCAAAAACTGGAAGGGCCTGATCCCGAATAAGGAGAAGAGGCGTTTTCACACGATGGGGCTCCACAAGCCGATCGCTCACCTTCAAAAAGCGATCCGCCAGGATTTTATTGTCGTGGATCACATCTGCGGTGATCTGGATTTCGAGGAGGGCGGAAACCCGGTCGTGCGCAACTGCATCATGGCGGCGCTGGACCCGGTGCTCACCGACTCCTACGCATGCCGTCTCCTGCATTACACGCCGGATGACGTACCCTATGTCCGCATCGCGGAAGCCCTCGGAATCGGCAGTGCCGATCTCGGAAAAGCGGAGATTCTGCGCATAAGCGCCGGTGGGGACAAAGAGGTGCTGCCGAAGGACGCCTTAGACGAGGAACTTCCGGGAGAGCGGCGGATTCTCGAGGTCTCCTACGCGGTGGACGAGGTGGACTCCTGCAGCGCGTGCTACGGCAGCCTGACCGGGGCCCTGTGGCGTCTGGAGCGGGAGGGACTTCTGAAAAAGCTGAATACCCGCATCGGCATAGGCCAGGGCATGCGGGGAAAAACCGGCGTCCTGGGAATCGGACGCTGCACGAAGGATTTCGATTTCTGCATTATGGGCTGTCCGCCGGATGAGGATACGATTTACCGGGAGCTCAGGCGGTATATTGAAACCGCTAACGGATAAGATCCGCGTACTCCGCCCCGGCGGCCTTCAGAAAATCCGCCGGTGAGAGCCTGATCTGGCTCCCCAGCCTGCCGCCGCTCACATAGATTTCATCCAGGGAAGCGGCGCTTTCGTCGATTCTCGTGACGAACTGCTTCTTCATACCGATGGCCGTGCAGCCGCCGCGCACGTAGCCCGTGAGCGGAAACAGCTCCTTCATATGAATCATCTGAACAGACTTTGCGCCCACACTGCGGGCGCATTTTTTGAGATCCAGCTCCGCGTCGACCGGGATGACAAAGACATAGTGGTTCCGGTCCGCGCCGACCGTCACAAGTGTCTTGTACACCTGCTCGTGGGGCAGCCCCAGCCGGTCCGCCGTCTCCGAGCCGTCCGTAAATTCATCGCACTCATATTCCTGATGTGAAAACGGGATCTTCATTCTCTCGAGGATCCGCATCGCATTGGTCTTCGCTTCTTTTTTTGCCATTTTCGACCTCTCATGTCTGTCCGTGACGATGGAAGAAGAGCCGCGCGGTCCGCGCGGCTCTTCTGTGTATCTGATAACATATGGCCGTCAGGACTGCCTGCCGATATCGGCCGGAGTACCGGCTTTATTTGTACAGGCCGCGCTTCACATAGGTCGTGTGAAGCAGGTGATGCGCCTTCTCGCCGCCGATCTCGCCCAGATAGTCCTCATACATCTTGTTGAGGGACGCGTTCTGGTGAGACTTTCTGTGCTCGGACGCTTTGTCATATCCGTAAAGCGCTTCCGCTCTCTTCATGCGGTAATCCGTGAAGTTGCGGATCTCCGCGGAGACCTGTGGCTGTCCGCCGCCGTTGATGCAGCCGCCCGGG
>CAYLHR010000135.1:0-5899 GCA_964383335.1 uncultured Lachnospiraceae bacterium | reverse complement strand
CGAGGTGCTGGCTCTTGAGATCGATCCCGACGCGGTGGATCC
Source organism: uncultured Lachnospiraceae bacterium (assembly GCA_964383335.1). Lineage (GTDB taxonomy): Bacteria > Bacillota > Clostridia > Lachnospirales > Lachnospiraceae > Chordicoccus. Next base: position 5,857 of record CAYLHR010000135.1, on the reverse strand, counting down.
CGAGGACGTCGAGACCCTGCAGGATATGCTGATCGCGGCGATCCGCGAGACGCTGAAGAAGGTCGAGGAGGAGCAGTCCTCCCAGATGAGCGCGCTGACCGGCGGCTTCGGCGGCCTGGGCGGCGGCCTCGGCATGTTCTGACGGAGGCAGTGACAGGTGAATTATTTCAGCGGTCAGATCAGCGAGCTGATCGAGCAGCTCGGAATGCTCCCCGGGATCGGGGCGAAGACGGCCCAGCGCCTGGCGTTTCATATCGTCAGCATGCCCGAGGAGAAGGTGGAAAAGCTGTCGAGGACGCTGATCGAGACGCGGAAAAAGGTCCGTTACTGCTCGGAATGCTATAACCTGACGGATTCCGAAAAATGCCCCATCTGCAGCAGCCCGAAGCGCGACCACAGCACCATCATGGTGGTCGAGACATCACGGGATCTGGCCGCGTATGAGCGGACCGGCAAGTATGAGGGCGTGTATCATGTACTGCACGGCGCCATTTCTCCCATGCTGGGAATCGGGCCGGGCGATATCAAACTGAAGGAGCTGATGCGCCGCCTTGAGGGGGATGTGAGCGAGGTGATCGTCGCCACGAATTCCACGCTCGAGGGAGAGACGACGGCGATGTACATCAGCAGGCTGATCCGCCCGACCGGGATACGGGTTACGAGAATCGCGAACGGCGTCCCGGTGGGGGGCGACCTCGAAAACATTGACGAGGTGACGCTTCTTCGGGCGCTTGAAGGCAGAACCGAGCTTTCATGAAAGAGAAAATCCGCGAAGCGTTCAAGGGAATAATGATGCGTTATCTGGCCACGGCACTCGTCGTGGTTATTGCTGTCGGCGCCGCGGTGCTCATTTCTCAGAGAATCCGGAACCGGACCTTCGAAAGCTATGAGGTCGAGACCTCGGAGGAGAGGGCGGACAGCGTGTCGAGATTTGCCTACGTGGACGGCTCCGCGCTCCGCTATTCCGGGGACGGCGCCTCTCTCATGAAGAAGGACCTGTCGTCGGTCTGGAACGCCAGCTTCGAGATGTCCGACCCGCGGGTGGATATCTGCGGAAGCGAGATCCTCTTCTATGACCGGGGCGGGACCGCCGTTTATATCTATAATACGAAGGAGAAGGTGGCTTCCTTCAATCTCGAAAAGCCCATTCTTCTGGCCAGGATTTCGGAGAAGGGCACGGTGGCTGTCCTGCTCCGCGACGGCGAGAAGACGCAGTTTGTCTATTATACAAAGGAGGGAACGGAGATCGCGTCCGGAGAATCCACCATGACGGATCCCGGATACCCCTTCGCGATGGCCATCTCGGATGACGGCATGAAGGCGGCGATCTCCTACCTCACCGTGACGGGCGGGACAACCGGGACGGCGGTCCGGTTCTACCATTTCAGGTCCGGAAAGCAGGGGAGCGACAATCTGGCGGGCGAGCTGCTTCTCGACGGCTCCTTCGCGCCGGATGTGCAGTACCTCGGCGGAAGATGCGTCGTGTTCCGGGACAACGGCTTCACCGTTGTCAGCAGCCCGTCCTCCATGTCCGACAGCCGCGAGGTGGACTTCAACAGGGACATTGTGAGCACCTTCTGCGATGATTCCCATATAGGCTTCATTTTCAGGAGCGACGACAGGAATCATCTGTTTGAAATGAGCATCTATACGACGGCCGGCAATCTCATCTCGGAGACCTACATCGACCACTCATTCTCCAGAGTTCACGTCTGCGGGGATGAGGTGATCGTGAGCGGAGAGACGGATCTCAGCGTCTTCAGCATGAAGGGCGTCCGCCGCTTTGAGGGGACGCTGCGGGAAGGCAATGTTGCCGACGTCCTGAAGGCCGGAAGGCAGCGCTACCTGGTTCTCACGGATCAGACCATGGAGGTAATCCGGCTCAGATGAGACAGCTGATAATGAGGGGGATCCGGCGCAGATGAATACACTGACAATGGTCGTCTTCGCGTATCTGGCAGTGTGCATGGCGAGGGGGTTCTTCAGGGGCTTTCTCAGAACCTTTTTCTCCATGGTCTCGGTGGTCCTCGTGATCGTGACCGGCTTCGTGATCTCTCCCTATGTGAATCACGTCGTCGGAGAGAGCATGCACGTAAGAGAGTACTGCGAAGAGAAGAGCGGCGACCTGATTGACGCGATCCTTGCGGGGGAATATGCCGGAGACAGTCCTTTCGGCTCTGCCCTCTTCGGCGGTGAGCCGGGAGAATCGGAGAACGGCGCAGCCGGCGCGCTCGGCGCGGCGGCCGGATATGCCGCGGAGGCCCTGGGGCTTCGCGATATCATTACGGAAAAAGTCATTAATACCGTGGTCGGTGTCATCTCCATGGCGGCGACCTATCTCATCGCATCTCTTTTCTGGTTTCTCGCGCAGCTGTGGATGACGAGGCGGCTGCGGGGCAGAGGGGCGAGACTGTTCGACCGGGTGCTCGGCATGCCGCTCGGACTTCTGAGGGGCTTTCTCGTCGTGTGGATTGTCTTTGGCTTCATTTCCGTGGCGTCCTTCACGGAGGCCGGCGGCGCTCTGCTCGATCAGATCCGTGAGAGCCCGTATCTGTCGGCCATTTACAGCCTGAATCCCCTGGAGCCCGGACTTTGGACGCTGCTGAAGGAGCTCGTGTGACGTCAGCCGGGGGCGGGTAACGCGGACTGTTTCCGGTTTCAGATAAGAGTGGCGCTTGTCGGAAATAAATGCTATACTGTGCACATTAAGGGAACACCGGCCCGGAGAGAGCTTTGAAATCCGGGGGCCGGGCAGAGAACATGGAATACGGTCGGGGAAGGCCGGTTTGTAAGAGGGCACATATTGACAGGAGCGAAACAGAAGAAACTGAATCACCGTACTCAGGCGATTGCTGCGGGGTGCATATTCCTCGCGGCACTTTTGTTTTACGTCTGTTTCCCGGCCGGCCGTGTATTCGCGGCGGTTCCGGCAGTGACTGAAGAAGAGCGGATAGGTGATTCCGGAGAACAGGACAACAACGAACTTCTTCAAAGTTACTTTGAACATCAGCTGGGGACGGCAGGTGCTTCCTCCGCGGCTCCTAAGCTGAAGGCGGCGCGGAGGTCGGTTCTGAATCCGGCGGAGCAGCAGATCTATCAGGTCCTGCTTCGGGGAATCAAAGCCGCGGCGGAAGGAAAGCGTGAACATTCATATTTTGAGATAGATATTACCGATTTACTGGAAAACACGACCTTTTCATCGGCGGATCTGGGCGTGATTCAGCCTGTAAAAGATAACGGAGAGCTGACGGACGAGGCAGTGGCGGCGGTCAGGGACCGGATCGATATAGCCAGCCGTTATACCACAGACAACAGAGTGTACAATACAACCGGGCAGATTAATTCCGTAAAAATCGTGAATGCCCTGCTTTCGGATGTTCCTTACGAATTGTACTGGTTTAATAAAGTCAAAGGGTACAGCAAGGCGCTGAAGGGACTTGGTCAGTGCTTCGAATATGACGATGCGAACGATACTCTGACGCTTAAGAGTACGGAGAGGATTATTCTGCAGTACTGGTTCAGAGTGGCAGACGCATATCAGTCGGGAGAAGCGGAGCGCTATCCGACTACATATATATATTATCTGAATACGGAAAAATGTGCCCTTGCCTCTCAGGCGGCGAAAAATGCGCTGGCGATCGTCTCGAATGCGGAAAGACTGAATCTCGATGATTATGAGAAACTGGTTCAGTACAGAGAGGAGATCAGATCCCTGGCACCGGTCTATAACAATGAAGCAAAGAACAGCGGAATCTACGGCGATCCCTGGCAGGTGATCTATGTGTTCGACGGAGACCCCGGCACGAATGTTGTCTGTGAGGGATACGCAAAAGCGTTTAAGTACCTGTGCGATCTGAGCCGCTTTTTGTCTGCGGAGATCGAATGCAGTCTGGCTGTCGGGTCAATTTTGGAAGGTAACCACATGTGGAATATTGTTCATATGGAAGACGGCAACAACTACCTTGTGGATATCACAAATTCCAGAAGTGACTTATACAGGTTCATGAGGGGCGGCCGCCCTGATGCCGCCGGAAAGTGGTGGGTTGAACTGCCCGGCGGCCGCAGCGTCTATTATCTATATGATGCGAATACGGTTGAGCAGTTTGATTCATCGGAACTGACGCTCTGCCGGTCGGATTATATCCGCAGCCTGAAAATCGGTGACGGGCAGGGGATTGAGACGACAGGAGATGAGACTGTATATACGGGAAGCAGTCTGCAGCTCGCCTGCCTGCCGGCTCCTGATTACACCTCGGTCAAAGACGCGGTCTGGACGAGCTCGAGACCGTCTGTCGCGTCAGTGGATGAACATGGTCTGGTCAAAGCGGAATCAGCCGGCGAGGCGGTGATCCGGGTTGAGACGAACGCGGGCACGCGAAGCGCGTCCTGCAAAGTGACGGTGAAAGCTGCCCCGACGTCGACACCGAAGGTGACATCCACCCCGAAGGCGACATCTACTCCGCAGGCGACATCCACACCGAAGGTGACATCCACACCGAAGGTGACGGCAGCCCCGAAGGCGACGGCTACCCCGAAGGCGACATCTACGCCGAAGGCGACGGCCACCCCGAAGGCGACGTCCACACCGAAGCCGACGTCTGCGCCGAAGGCGGCACCGGTTCCGACAGCCGCGCCGGCACCGGCGGCCAGGGCCGCATTTTTACCGCTCAGGCTGAGAAAATATAAGGTGACGAAGACGCACATCTCCATTCGCTGGAACGCGGTCGACGGGGCGGATGAGTATATTGTGTACGGAGCAAAATGCGGCAGGGCCCTGAAAAAACTCAAAACCGTAAAGGGCACGGTCTATACGCAGAGGAAGCTGAAGAAGGGCACATTTTACAGATATTATGTGAAAGCCGTGAAGAAGACCGGCGGGGCGCGCAGCGTTCTGGCAGTGTCGCGTACGGTACATATCGTAACGAGCGGAGGGAAATACGGCAATTACCGTTCGCTCCGTTCCTCGCGGGCTTCGGTAAGACTCAAAAGGAAAAAAACCTTCCGCATGAAGGTGACGGCTGTGAAGGCGGGACGGAAACTCAGGCTTCACAGCAGAATCGCGTATGAGTCCTCCAATCCCCGCGTGGCGAAAGTCAGTGCCTCGGGGAAGATCAGGGCGCTGAAGAAGGGAAGGTGCTGGATTTACGCCTTTGCGCAGGACGGAACCTGCTGCAGAATGAGGGTTACGGTCCGTTGAAAATATTTTTTAAAATTTTTAAAAATTGTTGTTGACACCCGGACTTCCATTTGGTATTATAAACAAGCTGTCCCACACGAGACAGCAGACAACAAAAAAGAGCACATTGATAACTGAACAGTGAAACACATACTAAACCTGAAAGACCTTTAAAGTTTCTTTCGAAAGAGAGAACAAAAACCAAAGTAATTTCAAGGGATGGAAACGCAGATATCACAAGATGTCAGTGTTCCTGAACTTAGGATTGTAAATTTCTAAGAGAGTTCGATCCTGGCTCAGGATGAACGCTGGCGGCGTGCCTAACACATGCAAGTCGAGCGGAGATAAACGCCGAATGAAGCTTCGGCCGAATTCATGTTTATCTTAGCGGCGGATGGGTGAGGAACGCGTGGAGAACCTGCCCTTCACAGGGGGATAACAGTTGGAAACGACTGTTAATACCGCATATGCTCACGTGACCGCATGGTCGAGTGAGGAAAGCTCCGGCGGTGAAGGATGGCTCCGCGTCGGATTAACTTGTTGGCGGGGTAACGGCCCACCAAGGTGATGATCCGTAGCCGGCCTGAGAGGGCGACCGGCCACATTGGGACTGAGACACGGCCCAAACTCCTACGGGAGGCAGCAGTGGGGGATATTGCACAATGGGCGCAAGCCTGATGC
>CAYLHR010000134.1:0-5914 GCA_964383335.1 uncultured Lachnospiraceae bacterium | reverse complement strand
GCTCCGAACCTCGTCACGGAGCTCGTCCAGAATCTCTTCCGTCGTCCGGACGCCCATGTCTCCCTTGATCATGATCTCCTCGAGATCATCGTAGAAGTCCTCGTCGATCCGCTCGTGCCGCGCCATGACATCGTCGATGCCGCGCACCAGCACGTGCTGCGTCTTCTTAAGGCCGCCTCTCAGTCTGTCAAAAAATCCCATCTTATGCTCCCTCATCCGGACAGCTTGTCCTCAATCAGGTTGACGGATACCAGGGTGGAGACGCCCTTCTCCTGCATGGTGATGCCGTAGAGCCGGTCCGCCGCCGTCATGGTTCCGCGTCTATGCGTAATAATAATGAACTGCGTATTCTTTGTCAACTTGTGAAGATACTCCGCAAAATGCACCACGTTGCTCTCATCGAGCGCCGCCTCGATCTCATCGAGCAGACAGAAGGGCGACGGCTTCAGGTTCTGGATCGCGAATAAGAGCGCGATGGCTGTCAGCGCCTTCTCCCCGCCGGAAAGCTGCATCATATTCTGAAGCTTCTTGCCGGGCGGATGCGCGATGATCTGGATGCCGGCCTCGAGAAGGTCCGCGTCGGGCTCGATATCGATGGTCCCGTGGCCGCCCCCGAACAGCTCGCGGAAGGCCCGGTCGAACTCGATCCTGATCTCGGCGAATTTTTCCGAGAACTGCTTCCGCATCCCCTCATCCAGACCGGAAATGATGCCGGTCAGAGTCTCCTCCGATTTCACGAGATCCTCGTGCTGGGCGCCGAGGAAGGTCCACCGCTCCGAGACCTCCCGGTACTCCTCGATGGAGTTCACGTTGACCGGACCAAGCTTTTTGATCTCCTCCTTCGTCTTCGAGACCATTTTCTTAAGGGCGTTCCTGTCCTCCTCTTCCGGCGGGAGGGCCGCCGCCCTGATCTCGCTTGGCGTCATGCCGTACTCCTCCCAGAAATACGACTTCCGCTCTTCGCGGGCCTCCTCATATTTGGCGATCTGCGCGGTGAGGCGGTAGATCTCCTTATCGAGCGCGGCGATCGTCCCGGAGAGGGCGTCCCGCTTCTCGAAAAATTCCCGGTGTCCCGCCGACAGGCTCTCCTTCCGCTCCGCCATCTCGATCCGGCGCGCGCTGTCGCGCTCCGCCTTCTCCTCCGCGGCCCGGATGGTCTCCGTCACCTCAAGGATCTGCTCCCTCTTGCCGGCCGCCTCCTGCTCCGAATGTTTAAGAGACTCGTCGATCTCCGCCGCCTCATCCGAAAGCCGGGAGATCTCATCCTTTATCCGCTTCAGATTCTCCTTTGCGAAGCGGTTCGCCTCGCCCAGGGTCACAGTCTTAAGCTGCACCTCCTCAAGGCGCTTCGCCATGACCTCCCGCTCCGATCTCAGCTGCTCCGCCTTCTCCTGAAGCAGGCCGGTCCGGTCGCTCACGGACTTCTCCTCCTCCTCGGAGGCCGCGAGCGTCTTCGTGACGCCCAGGGTCTTCTCGTGGATCTCCGCTATCTGGCGCTCAATCTCCGCCTGCTCCTTCATAAGGGCCGCCACGTCGATCTCCGCCAGCTGCAGGGCCTCCTCCGCCTGCTTTTTCGCCATCTGCACGGTGCTCATGCGGATGCGCTTCTTCTGAAGCTCCTCCCCGATGAGGGCGATCTCCCCGCGCACCTTGTTTCTTACGGCCTTTCGGTCCTCGATGCCCTGCCGCAGCTCCTCCATTCTCCGGAACTGCTTTTTCGTGCCGCTTTCGAGCTCCTCGATCTCCCTCTTTCTCCCGAGCAGATTGTCGGTATTCCGGAAGGCGCCGCCCGTGATAGAGCCGCCCGGAGAGAAGGACTCTCCCTGAAGCGTCACCATATAGAGGCTGTGCCGGTATTTTCTCCCGATGAGAATCGCGTGATCGATGTGGTCGACCACGAGCGTTCTGCCGAGCAGATATTCCTTCAGGCTGCCGTACTCATCCGCGCAGCTCACAAGACGGGAGGCGATGCCGATCACGCCCTCCTCTGCAAGCGCGGCCTCATTTCCGAAGGTCCTGGGCCGGATCGCCGTGAGAGGAAGAAAAGTCGCCCGCCCCGCCTTATTGCTCTTCAGATACTCGATGAGGTACTTGGCCGTCGATTCGTTATCGGTCACGATATTCCGGATGCTGCCGCCGAGCGCCGTCTCGATGGCGGTCTCGTACCGCTCCGGAACGTCCAGCAGGTCCGCGACCACGCCCCTGATCCCGGGGTTGCGGTTTTTCAGCTGCATGATCTTGCGGATGCCGTTGCCGTATCCGTCATAGTGCTCCGCCATGGACTTCAGGGAGTCGAGCCGCGAGGAGTCGCGGTGATAGGCGGTCGTGATCTCATCCAGCTCCGCGTGGGAATCCGCCATCTCCGCGCGGATGGAGGCCAGCTCCTCCTCGGCCTGGGCCTCCCGGATCCCCAGCTCGTCGATCGCGGCGTTCAGCTCCCCGATCTCCGCGTCCTGCGAACCGGAATCCCGCCGGCTGCGTTCCTCCTCCTCCTTCAGGCGGAGGAGCCGCCCGCTCACCTCGGAGCGCCGGATCCCCAGCTGCTCCAGCATGGTATCGTAGCGCTGGCCCCGCCCCTTCACCGCGGCGCGGTTCTGCAGGACGCCGATTACCTCATTTTGGGCCTTCTCGATTCCGAGATCTGTCTCGCGGATGACGCTGTCCAGCTCGTTCAGCCTGCCGGACTCCTCCGCCTTTCGAGCTTCCATCGAGCGAAGTTCTTCCTCCGCCTCCCGGATCTCCCGCTCCTGCCTTGCGGCCGCCTCTTTTCTGCTCTCGATATCGGAGAGAATCTGACTCCGGCGGCTGTTCCTCTCCGAATCGGCCTTCCCGATCGCGCGGATCTGCTCATTCAGAACGTCGATCTGTCCCGAGAGCTGCTGGCGCACCAGCGCGTCCCGGCCGGTCTCCTCCGAGAGTTCACGAATAGAGCGGTCCAGCTCCGCAAGCTCCCGCTCTACCTCGTCATATTCATTTTTTGTCTGCTCAAACTGCTCCCTGGCTTCCCCCATGTGGTCCTCGGCCGTCCGGAGGGTCTGATTCATGGAGGCGAGCTCCGCGTCCGCGAGCTCCTCCTCGGCTCTGAAGTGGCGGATCTCCAGCTCCTTCAGCTTCTCTCTCAGATCGAGATAGGTCTTCGCCTCCTCCGACTGCTTCTTAAGGGGGCCGATCCGCGCGTCGAGCTCGGACAGAATATCCTGCACCCGCACCAGATTCTGGTGCTCGGCGTCCAGCTTTCTGAGCGCCTCCGCCTTCCGCTTCTTGAACTTGACGATTCCCGCGGCCTCATCGAAGAGCTCCCGCCTCTCCTCCGACCTGGCGGAGAGAATCCTGTCAATCTGGCCCTGGCCGATGATGGAATATCCCTCCTGGCCGATCCCGGTGTCGTAGAAGATCTCGTGGATATCCTTCAGTCTCGACGTATTGCCGTTAATCAGGTACTCGCTCTCCCCGGACCGGTAGAGCCGCCTCGTCACGGTCACCTCCGGATATTCGACGTCCAGCAGGTGATCGGCGTTGTCAAATGTAATCGCGACAGAGGCAAACCCCTGCGGCTTCCTCGTCTCCGTTCCGGCGAAAATCACGTCCTGCATATTGCCGCTTCTCAGCTGCTTCGCGCTCTGTTCGCCCAGAACCCACCGCACCGCGTCGGCGACGTTGGACTTGCCGCTCCCGTTCGGACCCACGATTCCCGTGATGCCCTCCTGAAACTCGAACTTCAGCCGGTTCGCGAATGATTTGAATCCCTGAACTTCAATGGATTTAAGATACATATATTTCCGAAAATGCGCCGCACAAGCCGGTCAGTCGCCCGGGCACCGCGCCATTGCCTCCCTCGCCGCGGCCTGCTCCGCCGCTTTTTTTGTGTGCCCGGTTCCCGTGCCGAGCACCCGTCCTCCGATCAGCGCCTCCACCGTGAAGGTCTTCATATGGGCGGGTCCCTCCTCCTTAAGGAGTCTGTACTCGACGGACAGACCGTCCTCCTGGGCCATTTCCTGAAGAAGCGTCTTGCGGTCGATAAAGAGATCCTCCTCCTCGAGCCTTGTGAGGACCAGCCGCTTCACCACGTCCGCCGCCGCCGCAAAGCCGGCGTCCAGATAGACCGCCCCGATGAGCGCCTCCAGCGCGTCGGATGTCAGGGAATCCCTGTTCCGTCCGCCCAGGTGCTCCTCCCCGTGGCCCAGCCGCAGCTGCTCCGGTATACCGGCCGCCCTCGCGCACTTGGCCAGGGAGGGCTCACAGACCATGGCTGCCCGGAGCCTCGAGAGCTCCCCCTCCTTCTTCTCCGGATACCTTCTGTACAGATATTCGGAGGACACCGTCTCGAGCACGGCGTCGCCCAGGAACTCCAGCCTCTCGTTGCAACCCGCGGAGCTCTTCCTGTGCTCGTTGTAGTAGGACGAATGCGTCATCGCCATTTCCAGCAGCCCGGGATCCTTAAAATGATGTCCCGCCGCCGCTTCCAGCTCTTGCAGTTCTTTCATATATACACTATCTCTCCGTCTCGATCTGAAGAAGATACGCTGCGGCCTCCCTGACCGTCGAAAGCGACTTCAGCTGCGCCGCTTTCACCGGCACGCGGAACTCCTCCTCCAGAAGCATGACAATATGAAGAAGATCCAGCGAATCGGCGCCCAGATCCTCAACAAAGCGGGAGGAGGGAAGAATCTCCTCCTCCGGGACACCCAGCACCCTGGACGCGGCGGCGCGGACCGCGGTCATCTCAGCTCCGCTCATGCCTCGCCTCCGGCTTCCCTGGCCGCCTTCTCGGCCCGCCTTCTCGCGCGGATCTTCTCCGCCTCGGCCTCCATCATCACACGGATTTTTCCGTTCACATCCTCGCGGTGGAAGGTCACGCACTGCTCGATGGCGATCCGGATCTCCTTGGCCTTTGAGCTTCCGTGCGCCTTCACGACGAGGCCGTTGAGACCCAGAAGGGGCGCACCGCCGTACTCCGAGGAATCGAAGGTCTTAAGAGCGCCCTTCAGCGGCTTGCTGATCAGCGCGCCGCCCAGAAGGCCGCGGGGGCTGCTCTTCAGCGTCTGCTTCAGCACCTTAAGCAGCATGCCGGCGGTTCCCTCGTACATCTTGATGATCAGATTTCCGCTGAAGGCGTCCGTCACGATCACGTCCGCGGCGCCGGACGGAATATCCCGCGCCTCAACGGAACCGATAAAACGGATATCCTCACAGGCGCGAAGAAGCGGAATCGTCTCCTGAACCAGCGCATTTCCCTTCTCGTCCTCCGCCCCGATATTGGCGATTCCGACAGTCGGATGACTGATGCCGAGGGCACTTTCCATATAGACGGACCCCATGCGGGCGAACTGGACGAGCCAGGACGCGCGGGCGTCCACATTGGCGCCGCAGTCGACGAGCAGGGACATCCCCTTCTCCGTCGGGATCAGCGCCCCCAGAGGCGGCCTCTCGACGCCCTTCAGCCTTCCGACCAGCGTCTGCCCGCCCACGAGGACGGCGCCCGTGCTTCCGGCGGAGATAAAGGCGTCCGCCTCATTCTTCCGGACCATCTTCATCCCCTTCACGATCGAGGAATCCTTCTTTTTGCTGATGGCCGCGACCGGCGGCTCCGCCATCTCGATCTTCTCCGTGCAGTGCACGATCTGTACACTGTCCTCACTGAACTGCTTTCCGGAGAGATACGTCCGGATCTCCTTCTCGTCGCCGAGCAGAATCAGGAAAATATCCGGATTCCCCTTCAGCGCCTCCATCGCGCCTTCGAGCGGAGCTGCCGGCGCATTGTCTCCTCCCATCACATCAAGAGCGATTCTGATCTTACTCATACGGATCCTCCCTCCGGGCGGATGAGTCCACGAAAACGCGCCGCCATCCCGCCGCGCGCCGCGTCATTCCGCCTGTTTTAAAGAAGAAGCTGCCGCCAGATACCGGCGGCAGC
>CAYLHR010000133.1:0-6044 GCA_964383335.1 uncultured Lachnospiraceae bacterium | reverse complement strand
CCGTTCTTCTTAAGTCAAACGGGGATTTCCCGCTGGCAAAGCCCGGAAAAATCGCCGCCTTCGGAAGAGGCGTCCGCCACACCATTAAGGGCGGAACCGGATCGGGGGACGTCAACTCGCACTTTACCGTCAATATCGAGACGGCCCTTCTGCGCCGCGGCTTTGAGATCACGACGGAGGGGTGGCTCAACGATTACGACGACGTCCTCGAGGACGCGCGTGAGGAGTTTGTCAGGGAGATCAAAGCCCGCGCCCGCCGGAACCGCTCACTCGCCGTCATGGAGGGCATGGGGGCCGTCATGCCGGAGCCTGAATATGACATCCCCCTTCTCGGCGAGGGCGGGACGGCCATCTACGTCCTCTCCCGCATATCCGGCGAAGGAAATGACCGCACGCCCGTAAAGGGCGATATCCTGCTCACCGACACCGAGATCCGGGATATCCTGAGGCTCTATCGGACCTATCCCAGATTCATGCTGATTCTGAATACGGGCGGGCCGGTCGACCTGACACCCGTACTCGAGGTTGAGAATATTCTGCTGCTCAGCCAGCTGGGCGTCGACACGGGACTTGCGGCGGCGGATATCCTTCTCGGAAAAATGAATCCGTCCGGGCACCTCACCACCACATGGGCTTCGTGGGACGCCTATCCGAAGATCGGGGAATTCGGCGACATCAACGACACCAGATACAATGAAGGCATCTATGTCGGATACCGTTACTTTGACACCACCGGCGAAAAGCCCCTCTTCCCCTTCGGGCACGGCCTCTCCTACACCGACTTCGAGAGCAGCGCGGAGGGAATCACCGCGGACGGGGAACAGATCACCGTGAGCTGTGAGGTGGAGAATACGGGCGCATTTTCCGGAAAGGAAGTCGTGCAGCTCTACGTCTCAAAGCCCGCCGGGAAGCTGGACCAGCCCTTCCAGGTGCTGGCCGGCTTCGCGAAGACGCGGGAGCTGGCCCCCGGCGAAAGACAGCTTGTGGACATCACCTTTAAAATGAGCGATCTCGCGTCCTACGACACCGGGACCGCCGCCTGGATCTGCGAGAAGGGACTTTACGTCCTCCGGCTCGGCAATTCGAGCGCCGGCACCGCAGTCTGCGGCGCGCTCCGTCTCGATGAAACTGCGGAGGTTTTCAGGGTCCGCAATCTGCTCGGAAGACCCGATTTCCGGGATTACAGTCCCGCCCCGGTTCCGGCAGACGAGAATATAGACGAGGAGGATATCCTCGATATAAAAGCCGAAGATCTTCCCTTCGGGGAAGCCGTGTACGGACAGGAGGAGGAGATTGATCCCCTCGTCGCCGCTCTGCCGGACGCAAAACTCGCTTATCTTTCGCTGGGCCACTTCGACAGAAGCGGAATCATGGGCGCGATGAGCATCATCGGAAATGCGGCCCAAAGTGTCGCGGGGGCCGCGGGTGAGACCTCCGACATTCTGGAGGAGGACGGGATCGGAACACTCGTCATGGCGGACGGCCCGGCCGGACTCCGCCTCAATCAGAAATATATTCTCAACGGGGACGGAAAGGCGCAGGCGGTGGGCAGCTCCCTGCCGGCCGGCATGGCGGAATTTCTCCCCGGCTTCGCCGCCTTCTTCATGGACAGCGTGGCCAACAGGAAACCGCGCAGGGGCGACGACGTCCGCACGCAGTACTGCACGGCGATCCCCATCGGCTCCGCCATCGCGATGAGCTGGAACCCGGACGCCGCGGAGCTGTGCGGCGATATCGTCGGCTCGGAGATGGAGCGGTTCGGCATCGACCTCTGGCTCGCGCCCGCGCTCAATATCCACAGAAGCATTCTCTGCGGACGCAATTTCGAGTACTACTCCGAGGATCCCCTCATCAGCGGAATCATGGCCGCCGCCATCACGGCCGGTGTCCAGAAGCATCCGGGAAGAGGAACCACCATCAAGCATTTCGCGGCGAACAATCAGGAGACCAACCGTCTGGCGAGCAACAGCCAGGTCTCCGAGAGGGCCATGCGGGAGATTTATCTGAAGGGGTTTGAGATCTGTGTGAAGAAAGCGCAGCCGCTCGCCCTCATGACCTCCTACAATCTGCTGAACGGCACGCACACCTCGGCGAGACGGGACCTCACGACAGAGATCCTGAGAGAAGAGTGGGGATTCCGGGGGATCGTGATGACGGACTGGGTCATCAATATGATGATGAACAGGAAGTCGGTCTATCCGGGCGCCTGCGCCTCCAAAACCGTAAAGGCGGGAGGGGATCTCTACATGCCCGGCGGCCCGGCAGACTTCAAAAACCTGATGGACGCGCTGAAGTCCGGTGAGCTCACGCGCGCGGATCTCGAGCGGACGGGAACGCGGGTCCTCAGGATGGTCCTTAAAATGAAAGAGGCGCAGAAGCAGTAACGCTCTGCGCCCGAAAACATCATTCCGAAAATATCATCTCTTTGTCGTGCCGCGCATCTCCTCGGCCGCCTGCAGGGCCTCTGACAGGGAGGCCCCGCCCGCTGCCGCGACCACAGACGCGACGGTACCCTCCGCGAACGGGCAGTCCGCGATCACGACGCGGGAATCACCCAGATCCTCGATGACCATCTCCGCCGTCATAAACGAGCTTCCCATATCGGCGATCACGATGACGCCCTCCGGCGCCGCCTCAAGCGCATCCGTGACCGCGGAGCAGATCTTCCCGTAATCCGTTCCCGGCCCGCCGTCCTCCATGCCGCCCGCAGCAAAAACCGGGACGTCCGGCGCCATCATAAGCCCCAGCTCCCGGGCGCCCTCGGCCAGGCGCCCGCTGTGGGAAACAAGTACAAAACCAACCATAATCAGTACGCCTCCGCGATTGCCTTAAGAAGCAGCGTGAAGGACGTCGCGCCGGGGTCCTGATGGCCGATGCTGCGCTCGCCCAGATAGCTCGCGCGGCCCTTTGTGGCGATAATGGTCTTTGTGTACTCCACGCCTTCCTCCGCGGCCCTGACGCCCGCGGCGAGCACGCCGGCCGGCGCTCCGCCCTCTTCCGCAGCCGCCTTCATGGCCTCCTGCGCCGGAATCATCGCGTCCAGCATGGTCTTCTCTCCCCTGACCGCTTTTCCCCGCATCTGAACGCCGCCGACCGCCTCATCCATCATGCCGAGGAAATCCGCCAGATCCACTTCATTCTTCCCGGCAGCCTTCGCCCCCGCCTTCATAAATGCCGTCCCGTAGAGCGGGCCGGAGGAGCCCCCGACCGTCGACACGAGATCCATCCCGACCTTTTTCAAAATCGCGCCGATATCCTTACCCGCGAGGGAGGGAAGATCGCCGCCGACCTTCTGAAAGCCCCTCGCCATATTGATGCCGTGGTCGTTGTCGCCGATCGCCGCGTCCAGATCCGTGAGGAACTGGGCATTTTCGTCAATTGTCTCCTTCATGCGGCCGAGAATTTCAAGTACCTTCGCGCTGTCTGTCATCACCTGCGTCCTCCGTATCACACCCGGATCGCCGGTGTGTCCGCCGGCGCGTCAAGAAGCTCCTTCATCTCGCCGTCGAGCTTAAGCAGCGAAATGGAAAAGCCCTCCATCTCAAGAGAAGTCATATACTCCCCGACCATGGTCTTATATACTTTGATTCCCTTTTCCGTCAGCACGTCATGGACATGATTGTTGACGATGAAAAGCTCCATGAGCGGCGTCGCCCCGCAGCCGTTGATCATCACGGCGACCTCGCTTCCGCTGTAATCAATGTCTGCCAATATCTTGTCAAGAAGCAGATCCACGATCTCATCCGCGCTCTTTAAGGCCTCGCGGTGCGTCCCCGGCTCTCCGTGAATGCCGATGCCGATCTCCATCTCGTCGTCCCCGAGCTCGAATCCGGGCTTTCCCGCCGCAGGGACCGTGCAGGGGCGGATGGCCATGCTCATCGAGCGCACATTGGCGATCACCTTCTCCGCCGTAGCCTTCACCTCCGAAAGAGAGGCTCCCGTCTCCGCCTTCGCGCCCGCGATCTTATGCACAAATACCGTGCCCGCCACGCCGCGGCGTCCCACTGTATAGAGGGATCCGTCCACGGCGACGTCGTCATTTACGACCACCTGCTCGACCCTGATTCCCTCGTCGCGGGCCATATCGGCCGCCATCTCGAAATTCATCACGTCTCCCGTATAGTTCTTTATCACGAGAAGAACGCCCTCGTCCGTGGCGACCGCTTTGATCGCCTCATAGACCTGGTCAGGGGTCGGCGAGGTAAACACGGCCCCGGGCACCGCCCCGTCCAGCATGCCGGTTCCGACATATCCCGCGTGCGCGGGCTCATGGCCGCTTCCTCCGCCCGAGACGAGAGCGACCCTGCCCTCCTTCTTCGCGGCGCGGACAAGCACGTTCGTTCCCTCGACGCGCTTCACATACTGCGGATAAGCCTTGCAGAGACCCTCTATCATCTGCTCCTCAACCTGATCTGCCGTATTGATGATTTTTTTCATATCGACCACCGGTTCCTTTCCGCGGTTTCCCGCAAGATAAACTGACGCGCGAATACGATCGCCGCGCATCCGCCACTTTTCCCTTATCTTACGCTTTGTTTTCTAACTCGTCAACGATTCTTCCCTTAATTTTTTGAAGATTCAAGGCGTTTTCAAATTCTATTCTGTATTTTGATAAAATGCGGCAGAGCGGACCTGAGTGATCCGTTCTGCCGCATCGCCCCTCTGATTTTCGGGGAAGCGCCTCTTCAGTTGAAATAGACCATATCATTCTCAATGGCCGGACTGTGCTTCAGTTCCTTTACGCGGAACACCGGCCCTCTTCCCCGGTACTCCTTGCGGAACTTCCAGTCCACTTCGGCCGTGACCTCGGCGTAGTCGCCGGTCTCGAACTCTCCCGGCTGTCCGCCCATGCAGACATATCCGATGAAGGTGGTGTCGTCGGCGCAGCATGTCATGGCCATTCTGCCGACGACGTACTCCTGCTTCAGGAATTTCTGCGACTTCATGACCCTGCCCCGGAACTTCACGGTCTTTCCCCTGTACCGGTCCGGATTATCCCTCAGATCGACGTAGAAAATGCCGTAATCCATATCCTCGATCTCAATCGGGTCGGCATCCAGATCGTAGGGGACGCCGTCCTCGAAGAGGTTGATCATCTGACGGTCCGTGCCCTCAAACGCCACATCGCAGGCCGGGTTCACGACCTTGATGCTGCGCCGGTAATCCGCAAGAGGCATGTCCTCCGTGCAGCGGTTGAACATGACAAGATCCGCGTTCTGGCTCATTTCCACGAAAAGCGGACGCATATTGTTCTTGTAGATATCGAAGGTCGAGGCGTCCACGACGACGATCTGCTGAATGATCTCCCAGCCCGCCGGAAGCTTCCACTCCCTCAGCGCCTTCACGCTCCAGAGCGGATTGTATTCGATGATCACCCTGCCTGGCTTCATCTCGTCCTCGATCTTCTGCAGATACGCCTCCGTGAAGGACTCCTGATCCTCCACATCGAGGACGAAGGTCTTCAGCTTCTTCAGCTTACCCTCGCTGTACTCCACTTCCCCGCTCTCACAGTTGATAATCAGCGTGCTCTGGGGAATCCGGAAATAATCCTGCTGCGCCGTATCGTCAATAAACGTCGTCTTCCCGCTCTCCAGGAAGCCCGTCATCAGATATACCGGCACATCGCGCTTAGTATTTCTCATCTCTTATACTCCAAACAGTTCCGCAATATGCGCCTCGTTCAGCTTAGCGCCGATCACGCACAGTCTGCCCGTGTACTCGGGCGCCCCGGTCCGGATATCGGTCTCCTCCGGAACCATGTCAAAGTAGATCCAGGTGCCGTCCTCCGCGGGAACCATGCCCTTCGCGCGGAGCACCTGACCGTACTTCTCCTCGTCGCCGAGCTGATCCAGGATCTCCCTGATCTGTTCCGCCGTATACTTCCGCGCGGTCTCGCGGCCCCAGCTGGTGAACACCTCGTCCGCGTGGTGGTGATGATGGTGATGATGCTCATGCTCGTCGTGGTCGTCATCATCATGGTCGTGATGATGATGTTCATGCTCATCGTGGTCGTCATCATCGTGGTCGTGATGGTGATGATGCTC
>CAYLHR010000132.1:0-6057 GCA_964383335.1 uncultured Lachnospiraceae bacterium | reverse complement strand
CGAATCGACAAGCTTCACCTCGTCGCGCAGCCACTGGATCGCGGCGCCCGCCACGAAGACGGAGCCTTCAAGCGCATACTCGACCTTGCCGTCAAGACCCCAGGCGATTGTGGTCAGAAGGCCGTTATTCGGGAAGATCGGCTTCTCACCGACGTTCATCAGCATGAAGCAGCCCGTTCCGTAGGTGTTCTTGGCCTCGCCCGGCGTGAAGCAGGTCTGTCCGAAGAGGGCCGCCTGCTGGTCGCCCGCGACGCCCGCGATCTTAATCGGGCCGCCGAAGAATTCGGGATCCGTCTCGCCGTAGACACCGCTTGACGGCTTCGCCTCCGGCAGCATGCTCTTCGGGACCTCCAGTCTCTCGCAGAGCTCGTCATCCCATTCCAGCGTATTGATGTTGAAAAGAAGCGTTCTCGACGCGTTGGAATAATCCGTCGCGTGAACCTTTCCCTTGGTCAGCTTGTAAATGAGCCAGCTGTCGACTGTTCCGAATGCCAGCTCACCGGCTTCCGCCCTCTCGCGCAGACCCTCCACATTGTTGAGGATCCAGCGGATCTTCGTGCCGGAGAAGTAGGGATCGAAGACAAGGCCGGTCTTCTGATAGGCGCTCTCGGCGATATCCGGATACTTTCCGATGAGCTCATCCTTCATGTCCGCCGTTCTGCGGCACTGCCACACAATCGCGTGATAGACGGGCTGTCCGGTCTTTCTGTCCCATACAATCACGGTCTCGCGCTGATTGGTGATACCGATGGCCGCAATATCCTCGTACGTGGCGCCGATCTTCTGCATCGCCTGGCGCGCGACCGCGAGCTGTGTCTGCCAGATCTCATTCGCGTCATGCTCCACCCAGCCGGGCTGAGGATAGTACTGTGTGAACTCCTTCTGCGCGACGGAGCACATTTCCCCCTTCTCATTGAAGAGAATGCACCGATTGCTGGTTGTACCTGCATCAAGAGCCATTACATACTTAGCCATAAGTTACCTCCTTTATACTCATTTAACCGGCTTCCTCTGCCGGCTGTGACCATACACATCAGGCATCCCACAGCTGCCTGTTCGTCGTAGAGGTGGATATCGCTCCGTTGTCGAGCGCATTCAGCACCTCGGATTTCTGCGTTATCATCCCGCTGAACATAACCGGCACCCTGCAGAAATCATGAATTCTCCGGATCACCTGAGGAAGCAGCGCGCCCGGCAGGATCTCCATAATATCCGGCTGCTGCGAATCGCTTCTGCAGTTTCTCTCCAGAGTCGAGAGCGCGGTACTGTCGAGCAGGAAGACCCTCAGGATCGAATTCAGGCCGAGCTCCCTGGCGTGGGGAATCAGATTGTATTTCGTTGTAATGATACCGTCCGCAAGCGTGTAATTCCGAATATAATCAAGTGCGACCTCTTTTGGCTGAAGACCGCTGATGAGGTCGATATGCACAATCGCGATTTTCCCGGAATCCTTCAGCGTCTGCACGATCTTTACGACACTTCCGATGTCCCCGTAAAGCACAAACACCACATCGGCATCCGCCTTAAGGCTGGCTCTCAGCCCGCCATCATCCTTAATCGCCGGAATAATCGGATTTTCTTCTATCTTTCTGATAAAATCGCAGCGTTTCATGCTTCCCCTCCTCGACTGTGTGAGTGACAATGATTCGGGAGCTCCGGCCGATGCTGCACCGTGTGCTTTCTCTCCAGCCCCGGATTTTCCCTGTTCATCCGTCTGCCGGAATTACAGCGAAAAACAGACAAAAAAAGAGTAGAACAATACAGCAACACGAAGTTGCTATATGCCATACTCTCTTCTCCGTGGCCAACATTTCGTTATTTGTCTATACTATAACCTATTTTCGCTCAATTTTCAATAGACAAATCACCGAATTTGCATAATTTCAGCGCGCATTTCCGGGCGGAAGACCGCGAATGATTCCCCGCCCCCTCAGCTCAGCGCCGCAGCCCGGCCGTAAACCGCAGATAAATCACATAGGATACAATCACGGTACAGATATCCGCCGTAATCTGAGTCAGCACGATCCCGTTCATGCCGATGAGCGCATTCAGTATAAACAGCATCGGAATATTGAACACCCCCCAGCGCACCACGGCGAGCAGAAGGGAGATCCTGCCGTTCCCGACCGCCTGGAAAAAATGGACCAGGTGAAAGCAGAGAAACATAAACGGCGTGGCGATGGACCTGTATCGCAGAAAAACAGTTCCGATCCGGATGGTCTCCGCGTCGCTGATAAAAAGGCTCATGATCTGAGGAGCGAAGGCGATGTATCCGGCGACACTGACCGCCGCGACGGCGAGGCCCGCGAGCCTCGTGTCATTGAGCGCCTCCTTCATCCTGCCGTGATTGCCGTTCGAGTAATTGTAGGCCGCGATGGGAACCATGCCCTGGCACAGGCCGATCCCGACATTCAGCGGCAGGCGCTCCGCCTTCAGAACAATTCCGACGGCGGCGAGCGGAATATCCCCGTACGCCGTCATGAGGCGGTCAATCACGATATAATCAAGATCAAACAGCAGCGTCGCGACAGCCGCCGGAATTCCGACCGTGAACACCTCCAGAATATACCGGGGACGCGGCAGTTTCTCCAGGATATTGACATTGATGCCCCTCACACCCTTCAGCCTCAGAATGACCGAAAGAAAGTAGATACAGGCAGCCACATTTGAGAGCATGGTCGCAAGACCGGCGCCCATCGTCTCCATGCCGCGCGGCAGGATCACGAACATGAACAGGGGATCCAGCGCAATATTCAGGATTCCGCCGAAGGAGACACCGAAGCCCGCCTGCCTGGCGCAGCCGACGCTCCGCAGAAGACCCGCCATTGTCATGGACAGGATCGTCGGCAGGGCACCGAGAACGATCACGCAGAAGGCGTACTGACGGGCAAAGCCGATCGTATCGGCACTGGCGCCGAGGGTCTTCAGCACACCGTCCATCATGAAAAACATAAACAGCGCATAAAGCACCGCGGTGACGCCGGCCGCGCGGAAGCTGAAGGCGCAGATCCGCTCCGCTTCCCCGTCCCTCCCGACGCCCAGCAGTCTTGAGATGAGTGTTCCGCCGCCGATGCTGAACATATTGGACAGCGGAACGCAGATATTAAAGACGGGCAGAATCAGCGATGCCGCCGCGACCATGTAGGGATTTCCCGTCCTCCCTATAAAAAATGTATCCGCCAGACTGTAGATCAAAACGATCAGCTGTCCGATGATGGTCGGAACGGCGAGTGTCGCGAGTGCCCGCGGAACCGGCATATGTTCAAATATTTCCCTGTTGTCAGCTGCCTGTACTTTCATAAGTCTCTCTCCGGATACCCGCATCCGATGTGTTATCATGGAAAGAGACAGGGAAGCCCCCTGTCTCACTTCTCTTTGTAAAGAATAATTGCCGTCCCGACCTCAATATTATTGTAAATGGTCTGCGCGACCGAGGGCGGCAGATTCACGCACCCGTGTGATCCGCTCGACCGGTAGATCTGCCCTCCGAAGCTGTGCCGCCACCCGGCATCGTGAAGGCCCTGCCCGTCGTAGAACGGCATCCAGTACTGCACCCTGGTCGAGTAGCTGCCGCTGCCGCTCGCCTCGTCTCCCGTCAGCACCCTGGGGCTCTCCTTAAATGCGAGAGGCAGGACACCGGTATGCGTCTCTTTCTTATCCGAGACGTCACCTGAGACGATATCGCTCTCGATGATGAGGGCTCCGTCCTTGTAGAACCAGAGATGCTGCTTTGTGAGGTTCACCTCCACATAGGTGCCGCACAGATCGTCCCTGCCGTTTCTCTTCAGGAAGAGCGGATTGCCGTAATTATTCTGTGTCACATAGATTGGCTCACGCTCCACGGGCTTCCGGGACAGAATGTCCTTTCGCAGCTGCGAACACTCCTTCTCATAGTCGATCCGGTAGCCGTATTCATTCTGCTTCCCGCTGAATTTGATCGTGCCGCCGCCGGTCGTCGTAAAGGTCCGTTTCAGGTACTGCGTGTCATATTTTGCCTTAAGCGACGTCACATAGGCCTCAATCTTCGACTGGTCGAGCTTTACGGCCAGCATATCGTCGACGGAGATCCAGGACTGAATGGTCTTCGTATCCAGAACCTGCGTCTCCCCTCCGAACACGTACGTCACCTTGCTCTTTTTGTACTGGGCGAGCTTCTCTTTCTTCCGGATCTCGAGATTCTTCGCGTCGCACTCCTCCTGCAGCTCCTTCATATTGTCCTTGGGAGGCACGGATGTGTAGAGATCCTGCGTAATCTCACAGACAATCTCACCCGCGAGACCGCCCGCGTTCACCTGGTATTCCAGCGTATCCTTCACCGAAGCGCGCAGCTTGTCCTCGTCAATCATGTTCCCCTCGGATCCGGGAACCGTGTAGTAATACTGCTTCTCCTCGTCAAAGACAATCGCGGGATCCACCGTCTCGACGCGGGGTACGGCGAGAGCGGAACATTTTACGGTGTCATTGAACTTCTTCTCATCAAAGACGTACGCCTCCTTGGCGTGAATCTCATATCCGTCCCGCAGCGTATTGACGAGAGACGCCATATCCTTCTTCTCATCATAAAACGCCTGATTCAGAAACTCCTCGAATGTGGCGCGGTCGCAGGAATAACCGAAATCCGCAAGAGTTCCGGTGATGGAATCCTCGCCGTCCTCAAGCACTCTGACCTTTATCTTATCCGTGTCATAATAATCTGCCAGAGCATCGGCCACCTGTGCCGGCGTACTGCCGCTCACGTCATTTCCGCCAAGACTCGTTCCCTCTAAAAAGACCGTCTCCCCCTGATAGTGTTCAAATGTACCGTACGACACCCCCACGCCGGCCGCGATAACGGCGAGCACAATGAACACGATGATCTTTATTTTTTTGTTCAAAATAAAGCCCCTCCTCCCCTTCCCACCATTATAACGAAAAAATCGCAGGTGACAAGAAGGACCTTCCCTCCGTATTCGCGGAAAAAGCAGACTCCGGCTTTACTCAGCCGGCTTCCTGTAAAACCACCCCTTCAGGGCCTCCGTCCGGATCGAATTCACAAATGCGTGCTCATCCACGCCCCTGACCGTCTCCGAGACACGCTTGTACTCACTCGATGACACGACCGAGTAAACCATGGTCCTGTCATCGTGACGATACGCTCCCTCACCCTTCAGAATCGTCGCGCCGTGGTGGCTCACGTCGGAGATCGCGCGGCACACTTCGTCCGGATGATCCGTCACGATCAGCAGCGTTGTGAGCTGATAACGCCGGTACAGCAGGTGAATCACCTGCGTGACAAAATACTGATAAATAATGGAATACAGGGCGTGATCCCATCCGAACAGAAGCCCGGCGACACACAGAATGACACAGTTGACGCCCAGTGTGATATTAAAGGCGTCAATTCCCCTCTTCTCGGAGAGATAGAGCGAGACAAAATCCAGCCCGCCTCCGTTCGCATTCATCAAAAGACAGAGCCCCGACGCAAACCCGCTGATCATTCCCCCGAAGATACTGATGAGAACCGGATCGTAGGTGACGGCGTGAGCGGGAATCATGTCCGTAAAGACGGAACTCATCACAATAAAATAGACCGCTCCGATGGTCAGCTTTCTGCCCAGGTAGCGGAAGCCGATGTAAATCGGAACCGCATTAAGAAGAAGGTTCACCGGAGAATACGGAATCTCAACTCCGAGATATTTGAGCCCGCACCGCTGGATCAGCACGGTGATTCCGGTCAGTCCGCCCGGAAACAGACCGCCCGTGTTCACAAAGGTCTTCAGATTGATCGCGAGGATCAGCGCAGCGACCGTGATCCCGGCTATATGAAAAATGTCCTTCTTCCAGTTGATCATCATGAGATCTCCTTCCTATCTTAAATCTTGGTTTAGAAATGTTGATTCACAAAGTATACCTTATGAATCATGATTGCTGAATGACTGCGATACCCATTGGCGGAAGCTGCAGCCTGGGGAAAAGACTCAATCTTGATTCGGATTTCTCCAACGGTCTGACCTGTTGGAGATTTTTCATGTCTTCGCTGTCGATTCCCCCAACGCGGAACCCGCCCACTGGGGGAAA
>CAYLHR010000131.1:3681-6104 GCA_964383335.1 uncultured Lachnospiraceae bacterium | reverse complement strand
TTCTTTTTGACTCATTGCGTCCCGGACGCAACGAGTCAAAAAGAACCGTCCCCCTGACTCAGACTCAAACAGGAACCGTCCCCCTGACTCACATAACTCACATGACTCACATAAGCTTCGCCCCGTCCCCGGGCTCCGCGACGTAGAACTCAGGTGTGACGCCGTACTTCGCCTCATAGGCCGCCGTCAGCGTCTCACGGAAGACGTCAATCGCCTCGTCCCTCACGATACTGACGGTGCAGCCGCCGAAGCCGCCGCCCGTGATGCGGGTGCCGAGCACGCCGCCGATCTTTCTGCCCTCCGCGACCAGGAAGTCGATCTCCGGGCAGGAGACCTCATAATCGTACTGCAGCGAGTCATGAGAGGCATTCATGAGACGGCCGAATTCCTCAATATCTCCGCGCTCGCTTAAGGCCTTGAAGGCCTCCACGGTCCGCTCATTTTCATAAACCGCGTGCTTCGCGCGCTTTCTCTCGGTCCCGTCTTTAATGACATCCGCGATTTCGTCAAATTCCGCGGGTGTGAGATCGCCGAGAGTCTTAAGACCGGGCTTTGCGCCCTGCAGGGCCCGGAGGGCGGATTCGCACTCCGCGCGGCGCACATTGTACTCCGAAGAGGCCAGCTGGTGCTTCACCTCACTGTTCGTGATCACGATCTTCATGCCGGGGAGGACGAGCGGCGCGTACTCGCAGACCATCGTGTTCACGTCGAGGAACATGGCCGTGTCCTTTTTGCCCATCGCGGACGCGTACTGGTCCATGATGCCGCACTTCATGCCGACATAGTCGCACTCCGCCGCCTGTCCCCAGAGGGCGAGATCCACCTGCCTCACCTGTTCGAGACCGAACAGGGTCTTAAGGACAAGTCCCGTCACGACCTCGAGGGAAGCCGAGGAGGAGAGGCCGGAGCCGGCCGGGATATTTCCGTAGAAAAGCACCTCAAAGCCTGTCCCGATCTCACATCCGTTCTGCAAAAATGCGGCCAGCACCCCCATCGGATAGTCGGTCCAGCTGTCCCGCTTCGGGCGGGAGGCGTCGGAGAGCGAAAGCTCCGTGACCTTCACGTCCCTGCTGTTCATCGAGGCGAGCAGGACCTGATCGTCCTTCCTCTTTCTCGCCGCCGCGTAAGTGCCCATGGAGAGCGCGCACGGAAAGACGTGCCCGCCGTTGTAGTCGGTGTGCTCCCCGATCAGGTTCACCCTGCCGGGCGCGAAGAACAGCTGCTCCGCCGCTTCGCCGTACAGTTCCTCAAATTTTGCCCGCAGGTCATTCATCATCTTTTCTTCGCTCATGGCTCCGTCTCCTTCCTTCGTCCGTTTCCCGTCTTACTGCTTTACCGGAAAATGATTTCTTCCTCCCGGTCGCTGTGTTTAAGCCCGCCGGGAGATACCGCTTTCCCTGTAATGCAGACATTTTATTCTCAGCCCCGGTTCACCGCGGCAATAAATCGTTCGAACTGCGCTCTTCCCGCCTCCGTGTCCTTGTAGACACCGGCGTGCTCCAGTACCTTTGCGAACACGATGCCGATCTCATCCTGCAGGATCTTCTCCAGATTGTCCGCGTCCGCCTCCGGGTGCCCTGCCATGACCTCCTCCGCCCAGTCGGCGTGGGCTGCCAGGTGCTCATCCGCGCGGAGATCATTTCCCGCAAGAAGCGCTTCCCGAAGATCCCGCATCTCCGCGAGCAGACGCGCGGGAAGAACGGCGAGACCCATCACCTCGATGAGGCCGATATTTTCCTTTTTGATATGATGCAGCTCGCTGTGGGGATGGAAGATGCCGAGCGGATACTCCTCCGTCGTCCGGTTGTTCCGGAGCACGAGGTCGAGCTCGAACATGCCGTCCCGCATCCTGGCAATCGGCGTAATCGTGTTGTGGGGCGCGTCCGTCTCCGCGAAAATGTCCGCCTCCGGGTCGCTGTACCCCCGCCAGGCCAGAAGAATCCTGTCCGCGAGCTCCACGAGCCGGTCCGGATCCTTTCCGTCAAGCCGGATCACGGACATCGGCCAGTGGACGATTCCGGCCTCGATATCATCATATCCCGCAAAATGCAGCACCTCCCGGATCTCCGCGCGCGCCATCGCGAATGTGTAGTGACCGCCCTGGTAGTGCTCGTGCGTGAGGATCGATCCCCCGACAATGGGAAGATCCGCGTTGGAGCCGATCGTGTAGTGCGGAAACAGCTTCAGAAATTCCAGCAGCCGCACAAAGGTCATGCGGTCGATCTTCATCGGGCGGTGCTCGTCCGAGAAGACGATGCAGTGCTCATTATAATAGACGTAGGGCGAATACTGCAGGTACCACCTCTCCCCGCCCAGAGTCAGCGGAATGTGGCGGATCGTCTGCCGCGCCGGGTGATCCAGCCGCCCCGCGTAGCCCTCGTTCGAGTGGCACAGGAGACACTTCGGGTATCCCGCCTTCGCCT
>CAYLHR010000131.1:0-3671 GCA_964383335.1 uncultured Lachnospiraceae bacterium | reverse complement strand
AGTGCCGCCGCGATCGCCTTCGGATCCTTCTCGGGCTTGGAGAGATTGATCGTGATGTCGAGATCCCCGTAGGGCGTGGGGGCGGGCCATTTCCGGTCCTTTTCGATGCGGTAGCTCCGGATATAATCGGAATCCGTCGCGAGCCTGTAGAAATGGTCGGTCGCCGTCTCCGGGGATTCCTCATAATCCGCCCAGAAATCCGCGATCACCTCGCGCGGCCTCGGCGTGAGGGCGCCCATGATCCGCGTATCGAGAAGGTCCCGCGAGGCGATGCCGCCGTCGATGACGCCGCGTTCCGCCGCGTCGTCGAGAAGATCCGCGAGGATCCGCTCGAGCACATGTCCCCGCTCCGCGGGCGATGCCACCCCGATCTCCGGTTCCCCGCAGAGGTAACCCTTCAGCTCCTCTCCCGTCTTCGCGGCGTCGAATTCGCCCTCCGGCTCATACCGCAGCGCGTCAAGCACGCCGTTCGCCGCAAATACTCTCTCATCTTCACTTATGAGGCCCGTCTGCACTCCGTATTCCGTGAGGGCTCTCACCGCCGTCTCCACCTTGGCCATTTTCAATCCTCCAGTGCGCCGTCTGTTCTGTCTCAAAAAAGTATACCATATCTGTCCGGGGATGGTATTGCAATATGTTCACACTTTCTGCAGTTTCTTTGCCCCGGCGGGCTTTATCATTCTCCGCTGCCAGATACGTGCCTGCAACTTTGTGCAGATCGAAAGATCCGCTTGCATCTCCCTCGTCATCTGTGCTAAACTCCCGTGTGAAGCAAAAAGCACGATACGATACATGTCATAAGACAGATACGACACAGTGCGCCGGTTTTCGGCCGCTGTGTCTTTTTTTGTCATTGTATTTCTTGTCATTACATTTTTGTCATTACAGGGAGGAATTGATGGAACAGAAGGCAAACAGTTTTCTTGTAAATGAGCCGGTCGGGGCGCTGATGAAAAAATACTCGGTTCCCTGCATTATTTCGCTGCTCGTCGCGGCTCTCTACAACATCGTGGACCAGATCTTCATTGCGAACGCGGACTATCTCGGTTCCTACGGAAACGCCGCGAACACGGTGGTATTTCCGCTCACCGTAGTCGCGCTGGCGATCGCCGTCATGATCGGTGACGGCTGCTGTGCCTTTGTGAGCATCTGTCTCGGGAGAGGGGATAAAGAAAAAGCGAAAAGAAGTGTCGGAAGCACGGTGACGCTGAGCGCGGTCTCCGGTGTTCTCGTCATGGTGATCTATTTTCTGTTCGCGGATCAGATCATCACGGCCTTCGGGGGGCACGTAAACGAGGAGACCTTCCGGCACGCGCAGCAGTACTTCTTCTGGATCACGGCCGGAATTCCGTTCTACATGTTCGGACAGGCCATGAACCCGGTGATCCGCTCCGACGGAAGCCCGGGGTTCGCGATGGTCTCCACTTTGGCGGGGGCCGTGTTCAATATCATCTTCGACCCGATCCTCATCTTCGGCCTCAGGTGGGGCATGATGGGCGCGGCGGTCGCGACCATAGCCGGACAGATCATCACCGCCCTGATGGCTGTCTGGTATCTCTTCCGGATGAAATCCGCGAAGCCGGATATGGCCGCGCTGATTCCTGATTTCGGGCTGATCGCGAAATTTCTCCCGCTCGGCATCACCTCGCTTCTCAGCCAGATCTCGGTCGTCGCCTCTATGGCGGCTGTCAATAACATGATCCGGAAATACGGGGCGCTCGATCTCGTCTTCGGACAGCCGGAGTACTCGCAGATCCCGATGGCGGTCGTCGGCATCGTCATGAAATTCTTCCAGATCGTCATCTCCATCGCCGTCGGTCTCGCGGCGGGATGCATTCCCGTCGTCGGATACAATATCGGCGCAGGAAGGCGGGACCGGGCGAAAGCGCTTTTCACTCTGCTGCTCCAATGCGAGGCGCTCACCGGATTCATCGCGTTTCTCATCGTCGAGCTCTTTCCGAAGCAGCTGATCGGAATCTTCGGCGCCGGAAATGAG
This sequence comes from uncultured Lachnospiraceae bacterium, assembly GCA_964383335.1. Classification (GTDB taxonomy): domain Bacteria; phylum Bacillota; class Clostridia; order Lachnospirales; family Lachnospiraceae; genus Chordicoccus. Next base: position 1,675 of record CAYLHR010000131.1, on the reverse strand, counting down.
AGTGTCTATTACACTCAGTTCGGAATCAGAGCCTTCCGCATCTATCTCTGCATGATCGTGTTTGCTCTTGTGAATAAGGGCTCGTTTATTTTCCTGCAGGCTCTGGGGAAGGCTAAGGAGTCCTCGGTCCTGTCCATGATCCGTGAGATTCTCTTCGGCGTCGGCTTTACGGTTGTCCTTCCCGTATTCTTCTCCCTGAACGGCGTCCTGTACTCCATGCCGGCATCGGATGCACTGACCTTTCTCATCTGCGCCGCGGTCGTGAGGAACACCTGCCGCGAGCTCAGCAGATGAGTCGGCGGGGACGGTTCTTTTTGACTCATCTTCAGAGTCAGGCGGGGACGGTTCTTTCTGACTCATTGCGTCCCGTGACGCAACGAGTCAGAAAGAACCGTCCCCATCTGACTCTATGAGTCAAAAAGAACCGTCCCCGCTGACTCACACCTGCCTGCGCGCCGGAACCCGCTTCCTTCCCGGCACAATCGCTCTTTGCGGGCAGACAAGGACGCACAGGTGGCAGCCGACGCATTTCTTTCCGTCGAGCTGCGGCGTCCGGTCAGCACCGAACCTGATGGCCTGGTGGCCGAACATCGGCCGCAGCCGATGCATTTGTCCCGAAGAAACCGCGGGAAGAGCACCGTGTCTCTCTCCAGCACATCCGTCGTATCACTGACTGAATCAAGCGCTGATCCGACAATCTCACGAACGGAAGAGATCCCCTTCTCCGCGAGATAATAGTTAAGGCCCGCCTTCAGATCGTCGATGATCCGATAGCCGTACTGCATGACCGCCGTCGTGACCTGAATGCTGCCGGCGCCAAGGAGCAGGAATTCGAGCGCGTCAGACCAGGTCTCCACCCCGCCCATCCCGCTGATGTGCATGCCGGCCAGATTCGGATTCTGCCCGAGCTCTGCGATAAACCGCAGGGCAATCGGCTTCACCGCGTTTCCGCTGTAACCGCCGACAGCAGACATGCCGCGCACGGCGGGCGCCGATACATAGGTGTGCGGACTCACACCGATAATGCTCTTTATCGTATTGATCGCGGCGATCCCGTCCGCCCCTCCCCGCCTCGCGGCCTCAGCGGCCGGTCCCATGGACGCCACATTCGGGGTCAGCTTCGCGAGCACGGGGATCCGCGTTCCCCGCTTCGCCGCTGCCGTGAAGCGCTCCACCAGCTCGGGGACCTGCCCGATATCGGAGCCCAGTCCCTCGTCCGCCATATTGGGACATGAAAAATTCAGCTCCACCGCGTCCGCGCCGTTCTCTGCGCAGAGCCCCGCCAGATACTCCCACTCCGCCTCGTTCTGGCCCATAATGGACGCCAGAATGAACTTCGACGGATCATTTTTCTTCAGGCGGCGGAAGATCTCCATATTCTCCTCCACGCTGTGGTCGGAGAGCTGTTCGATATTCTTAAATCCGACGATGCTCCCGGTATCCCCCGTGATCGCGGAAAACCGGGGCGACGCCTCGTGTATGTCAAATGAGCAGATCGTCTTGAACGCCGCCCCCGCCCAGCCGGCCTCGAAGGCCCGCGCACACATATCATACGTGCTCGCGACGACGGAGGAAGAAAGCAGAAAGGGATTCTCGAGCGGAATCCCGCAGATCTCCGTCCCAAGGCGGCTCTCATCCGCCGGAAATGCCGTCTCGAGCGCGGGCTTCACCTCCT
>CAYLHR010000130.1:0-6223 GCA_964383335.1 uncultured Lachnospiraceae bacterium | reverse complement strand
CGATCACGATCAGGCCGAGCTCTCCTTCTACAGCAAGGCGACGACGGATGTGGAATTCCACTTCCCCTTCGGGTGGGGCGAGCTCTGGGGCATCGCAGACCGCACGGATTACGATCTGACGAGACACCAGGAGACCTCCTCGCAGGATATGAGCTATTTCGACGACGAGACCAAGGAGAAGTACATCCCCTACGTCATCGAGCCGTCTCTCGGGGCGGACCGCATGGTGCTCGCCTTCATCTGCAGCGCCTACGACGAGGAGGTGCTGGACGCGGAGAAGAACGACGTGCGGACGGTGATGCATTTCCATCCCGCTCTCGCGCCGGTCAAGATCGCCGTCCTGCCTCTTTCCAAGAAGCTGGCGGAGCCTGCGCAGAAGATCTACGCCGAGCTCGCGAAGGACTGGAATGTCGATTACGACGACAGGGGAGCGATCGGAAAGAGATACAGGAGAGAGGATGAGATCGGGACGCCCTACTGCATCACCTACGACTTCGACTCCGAGGAGGATCAGGCCGTCACGGTGCGCGACCGCGACACGATGGAACAGGTGAGAATTCCGATTTCCGAACTTCGGGACTACTTCCGCGACCGCTTCCGCTTCTGATAATGCATGTGATATTTCGTATGAATGAGAGGGCATCCGGCGGGATGCCCTTTTGTTGTGCGGAGCTGATTTCGCATTGCAAGCCGGACACAGGGATGATATGATAGTTGCGGTGTATTGTTAGACAATAGGCCGTGTTTTAAGTCAGTTTTCCGGCAGAAAGGAGGAGCATGGCGAAAAAATACAGCTGTAAGGTATGCGGCGCGGAGCTGTACTTCGATCCCGGAAGAGGAAAGATGCACTGCGATTACTGCGATTCCGATTTTGATCCGGCCGAATATGATTTCGAACCGGGGGAGGCCGGGGCCGCGGATGAGACAATCGCGCAGGGCCAGGATCCCGAAAGCGGCGAACCCGACGCGGCGGCCGGAACGCAGACCGCGACGGACGATTCCGTATCGACGGACGACCTGGTCGTATATAAGTGCCCGAACTGCGGCGCGGAGGTGATCACATCGAAAAAAACGGTGGCGACCACCTGCGTCTACTGCAACAGGGCCATCACCATGACCGGCAATGTGAAGGGGGAGTTCCGCCCGGATTACGTGCTTCCCTTCGAGAAGCAGCTGAGCGAGGTGGAGGCCGCCTACCGGCGCCTCTGCAGGCAGTCGGTCCTGACCCCCCGGCTCTTTACCAGGGAGGCCACGGTCAAAAAGATAAAAGGCATGTATATTCCCTACTGGCTGTACACCTTTAACGGCAGAGTGCGGATGTCAGTCAGGGCGCAGCGAATCCGGACGAATGTGAACGGGGATGAGGAGGTCACCTATACCTCCAGCTACGACGTGACGGAGGAGGCGGACGCGAGGTTTGAGAGGATCCCGGCCGACGCGATGAAGGAAATGGACAATCTCATGATGGATTCCATCGAGCCCTTCGATTTCAGCAGGCTCAAGCCCTTCAATCCCGCTTATCTGACCGGATTCTACACGCAGCAGTGGGACGATTCCGCGGCGGACAACGAACCCCGCGCGAAAGGCAGGGCGAAGACGGCCTTCTCCGCCGCGGCCATGAAGCGCGCCGGCAGCTACCCCTCCAAGGTGATCAACAGCGAGAAATACGACTGGTCCGGTCAGAAGATCGAGCAGGTGATGATCCCCGTCTGGATGATGTACACCGAGTACAAGGGGAAAAAATACGTCTTCGGCATGAACGGACAGACCGGAAAGATGCTGGGGGAGATTCCCAAGGACCCGGGCCGGCTGATTGAGATCGGGGGCGGCATTTTCCTCTTAAGTCAGATCATCATGATGATTATCAGAGTGCTGGGGGTGATGTGACATGAGGAAAAAAGGGATTTACAGGAGTCTGCCGGTCCTCATGGCAGCGGCCCTTCTGCTCGCCGCTCCGTCTCCGGTCCTCGCGGAGGACGACATCGTCTTTGATGACTATGTGACGGAGGAGACGCAGGACGCCGGCTCTCCGGCGGCGGATGAGGCTCAGGAAACACAGGCGCAGGGCAGTGAAGCCCCGGCGGCGGACGAGGCCCCTGCTGCAGAGGACGGGGTCCCGGCGGCGGATGAGGCTCAGGCAGCGGCGGATGAGGCAGAAACGGCGGAGAATCCGGCACCGGCCATGACCGCGGCCGAGGCAGAGGCGGAGAACAAGGACGGGGATGAGACCTACGTCTCCAACACCGGCGAAGTCTTCACCATCCCGCGCGGCGTGGACCGCGATCTGCGGATCTATGACTACGCGGACCTGCTATCCGACAGCGAGGAGGACAGGCTCCGGGAGAGAATCTATGAAATCGAGGAGAAAAAGAAGGCGGATATTGTCATCCTGACCTCGGAGGACATCCCCTATGACGCGGATTACGGGACGGAGACGACGATGAAGTACGCGGAGCAGTTCCTCATGGACAACGGCTTCCGCGAGGACGCGATCATCTTTACGATCGACATGAAGAACCGGGTCCTGTGGACTGCGGGGCACGGAAAATATGCCGATGAAAAATACGTGGAATACGAAAGGGAGGTCTACGACGCGGCGATGTCCCACGCGCGGGACGGGGAGTACGGCGGCGCGGCGGAGGCATTTCTGGATATCACCTACCGGCTGGAGAATATCGGTCACGCGGTGATCCCCACGTTTTTCTCCCTTGTCGTGAGCAGCTTCCTCTCTCTTCTGGGCGTGATCGGCCTTCTGGCAAAGCACGGGTCGGTGCAGCCGTCCAGGGAAAATATTCCGCCCGTCAAGGTCAGGAATTACAGGACGCTTAACCATGACGCGGTATTTCTCGGCACTGTGAGGACGGTGCGCAGGATCGAGCGCCCGAAAAGCAGTTCCTCGCATTCCGGCGGCGGTTTTTCCGGAGGCTCGCACTCCGGCGGCGGCTTCTCGGGCGGGGGCGGCAGCTTCTCCGGCGGGGGCGGTCACTTCTGACGGAAGGTTATCATTTTATAAATAAGGGAATGCCACGGCATCCCCGGATTGACAGAACAGGCGGTTTCATTAGAAAGGAGAATCTGGAATGGGACTTATCAAGGTTGCGGCAAATGCGCTCGGAGCACTCGGAAACGCAATGAACACCACGGGGAGCAGCCTCTGGGTGGATTATTTTGAGAGCGGGGACATGTCCGGCGGCGTGATCATGAAAAGGGGAGAGAAGATCTCCACAAAGGGATCGAAGAACACGAAGGGAGATCAGAACATCATCTCCTCCGGATCCGGGATCGACGTCCAGGAGAATCAGTGCATGGTTCTCGTGGAGAACGGCCAGATCGTCGACTTCTGCGCGGAGCCCGGCAGATATACCTATGACTCCTCGACGGCGCCCTCTCTTATGAGCGGGAACAACAAGGGGCTGAAGGCTCTGGCCGCCGTGATCGGACAGCAGTTCCTGGCGGGCGGATCAAGAACCAATACCCAGCGCGTATTCTACATCAACCTCGGTGAGATCCAGGGCTTTAAGTGGGGGTCCGGCAATATCACCTTTGATCACTGGGAGAGCGACATCGCGACCGGAAAGCCGGTCTGGCACATCGCGACGACCCTCATGGGCAACGGGATGTACTCCATTCAGGTGACGGATCCCGCCAAGTTCTTCTCCGTCCTGGGCGCGCAGAAGGCCGGCGCAGACGGGGACGGCAGAATCACGAAGGACGATATCGAGCCGCAGATTAAGACCGAGGCCATCGCCGCCATCCGCCAGGGTGTGGGACAGCTCTCGAAGATGCACATTCCCTACACCGAGATCGCGGCCAACGAGCTGCAGCTCACGAAGGATGTGGACGCGATCCTCGACGCGGACTGGGAGGAGGCGCGCGGCATTTCCATGTTCCGCATCGCCATCGGCATGATGGACGCCGACGCGAACAGCAAGCAGAAGATCGAGAAATATCAGGAGACGAAGGGCTACACGGATCCGTCCATGCTGGGCGCCTACATGGGCATGGGACAGACCGAGGCCATGCAGACGGCAGCCGGCAACACGGCGGGTGCAGTGACCGGCTTTGCCGGCGTCGGCATGATGGGAGGCCTCGGCGGTCAGAACAATATCGCCGGCCTCATGCAGCAGGGTCAGGCGCAGGCGGCCGCCCAGGCTGCCCCGGCTCCCCAGATGCAGCCGCAGGCGGGCTGGGTGTGCACATCCTGCGGAGCCTCCAACAGCGGCAATTTCTGCACGAACTGCGGAAGCCCGAAGCCGGCCGGGGGCAAGGCCTGCGGCAACTGCGGCTATATGGCTCCCGATCCGGCCAATCCCCCCAAGTTCTGCCCCAACTGCGGCACGCCCTGGGCGTAAGGCGCGGAACCCTTACGCAGCGGTAAAAATGCGGGAAAATGCCCCCGGCTTAAAAGGCCGGAGGGCATTTCTTTTCTTTACAGAAGCGTTTATATGGGTTAAAATGGAAAACCGTGAAGCGAACCGGACGGAGAAGACGTCCCTTTTATATGGAGGTTAAACAAGAGATGGCAGAATTGAAGAAAAGAAACGTCATTGTCGGACAGTCCGGCGGCCCCACGGCGGCGATCAATTCATCGCTTGCCGGTGTGTATAAGACGGCCATGGACCGCGGCTACAATAAGGTATACGGTATGCTGCACGGTGTGCAGGGCCTCATCGAGGGACGCTACATTGATCTGTCCGAGCACATCACAAGCGGACTGGACTCGGAGCTTCTTAAGAGAACGCCCGCTTCCTATCTCGGCTCCTGCCGATTCAAGCTTCCCGATATTCATAAGGATACCGCTCTTTATGACAAGATTTTCGGCATCCTGAACGATCTCGAGATTGACTGCTTCATCTACATCGGCGGCAACGATTCGATGGATACGATCAAGAAGCTCTCCGACTACGGCATGCTGACCGGATCCGAGATCCGCTTCGTCGGCTGCCCGAAGACCATTGACAACGATCTCGCCCTGACGGACCACACGCCCGGCTACGGCTCCGCCGCCAAGTATATCGGCACGTCCGTAAAAGAGGTCATCCGGGACGGCAGCTCCATGAGAAATGCCAAGGGCCTCGTCACCGTGATCGAGATCTTGGGACGCAAAGCCGGCTGGCTCACCGGAGCTTCCATTTTGGCCAAGGGCGAGGACTGCGAGGGACCGGACGCGATTTACCTGCCGGAGCTGGATTTCGATGTTGACGCCTTTGTCGAGAAGTGCAGAGGCCTTCTTGAGAAGAAGAATTCCGTCGTCGTCTGCGTTTCCGAGGGTATTCACACGGCCGACGGCAAGTACGTGATGGAGCTCGGCGACAACACCGAATTCGTCGACGCCTTCGGACACATGCAGCTCACGGGTACGGCCCGGGTGCTCTGCGACATTCTCTCAAGAGAGCTGGGCTGCAAGGCCCGCGCGATCGAGTTCTCCACGCTGCAGAGGTCGGCCAGCCACTGCGCGTCCCGCATCGACATCAACGAGGCCTTCGAGGTCGGCGGCGCCGCGATGAAGGCGGCGGATGAGGGCGACACGGGCAAGATGGTCGTGTTTGTCCGCACATCCACGGACCCCTACGCGGCCGAGACCGAGGTCAAGGATGTCCACAAGATGGCCAACGCCGAGCGCCTTGTTCCGAGAAGCTGGGTCAACGAGGAGGGAACCTACGTGACGAAGGAATTCGAGAACTACGTGCGTCCCCTCATCCACGGTGATCTCGCGCCCATCATGGTCGACGGTATTCCGCGCCACCTCTATAAGCCCGGCTACTGGGATCTTCTGTAAGATATGCATATTCCGGCGGACTGCCGGAGAAAAGGGGCTCTTCCGCGTGACGGAAGAGTCCCTTTTTGCCCGTCAGAGGGACCATTTTGATGCGTCAGAGGGGCATTTTCGGTGTCAAAAGCGACGCTTTCGGTGTCAAAAGCGGCGTTTTGGTGCCGGAGGGATCCGCGCACGGTTCAAAAAGACATCAATTTTCCTTATCGGCTATTCATTGATAAAAGAAAGTGTGATACAATAAGCACGCCTGTTTTATACATAGTGAGTATATGACTGTTAGGAGGAAAGAATTCATGACGAAATGGGTATACCTGTTTACCGAAGGCAATGCCGACATGCGTGAGCTGCTCGGCGGAAAGGGCGCCAATCTGGCGGAGATGACCAACATCGGTCTGCCGGTTCCGCAGGGCTTTACGATTTCCACGGAAGCCTGCACCCAGTATTATG
>CAYLHR010000129.1:0-6253 GCA_964383335.1 uncultured Lachnospiraceae bacterium | reverse complement strand
ATCCGAACGAAGAAGTTCAGATTGGTCTAGCTATATAAAACATGATCTACTAGCTCGCTTTCGGGTCTCCGCATACGGAGCCCCTTCGCTTGCAAGTCTTATTACGGCTCTGTCTCCGAAGTGCCTAAAAGCGGTCGAAAGACTCCTCATAAAGAAATATTTCATCCGTCCGTCAGCATACCTGCTATTCGTTTGCTATGTTGATTCACAAACTATACCATATTAAAGAAAAACAGGGGGCACAGGCAGCCATGATTGAGGTAAGACCATATGAAGAGAAGGATCTTCCGGACATGATCCGCATCTGGAACGAAGTGGTGGAGGAGGGTATCGCCTTCCCCCAGGAGGAGATGCTCGACGCCTCGACAGGCGCGGCCTTCTTCGCGGAACAGACGAGGAGCGCCGTGGCGGTGGATGAGGACGGCCGCGTCGCCGGCCTCTATATCCTGCATCCGAACAATATCGGGCGCTGCGGACACATCGCGAATACGAGCTACGCGGTGAGCTCCGACAGGAGGGGCAGGCATATCGGGGAGAAGCTGGTGCTGGACAGTCTCCGCGCGGCCGGGGAGGCCGGTTTCCGCGTCCTCCAGTTCAACGCCGTCGTTGAGAGCAATATTCACGCGAGACATCTCTATGAGAAATGCGGCTTTACGCAGCTCGGCGTCATTCCGGGCGGCTTCCGCATGAAGGACGGGCACTATGAGAATATCTGCCCTTACTATCATCTCCTCTGACTGACATCTCCCGAACCCGGCTCCGTGACCCGGCTCTGTGACCCGGCTCCGTGGCCCGGCAAAAGCCGCGGCCATGAATGTCTTTCCGCGCTAAAAAAGATCTGTCCCTCAAACCGGGACAGATCTTTTTCTTCTGATCTGATGCGTTCTGCCGCAAAGAGGGCGCGCCCGTCCGCCCTGCCGCATTTCCGTGATTCTCTATCCGAGCAGCTTTCCGATAAAGCTGTTCTTCCGCTTCTCCTGAGCCTCCTGATACTTCCGCTCTTCCTCCTCGAAATTGAGTCCCTGCTTCTCGCATTTTGCTTTCAGCTCGCGGATTCTCTCCTCCTCGGCCTCGCGGTCCGCCTGCTCCTGTTCGAGCCGCGCGCGCTCCTCGGGATCAACCCAGGTGCCGCCCTCGGCCAGCACCGCCTGCTTCTGGTGCTCGATGATGAGGCGTATGTCCTCGTCGCCGTATTTTTCGACGTCGAGCTTCCACAGAAGGGCGATGGAGATCACAAAGGTGATCACGTCGACCGCGAGATAGACGAAGGCGAGCACCTGCTCTGTGCCGCCCATCTGGCGGTAGATGACGTCACCGGTCCAGGTCGAGATGTCCTCGATCAGGGTCACGGTTTTGGGATCGACCGGATAGCCGGTATTCACATAGCCGGAGAAGGCCAGCATGGCGTTTATGATGCCCATGCCGAGACCGCCCAGGCCGACCATGATGGAGCTGTAGAGCGACATCGTGAAGCCGTCGGACCGGAAGCCGTTCTTCGCCTCAAGATGATCCAGGATATCGGATATCAGCGCCAACATGACATACTGCGCGGGAACGATGCCGATACCCTTAAGGACCACCGCCACACAGACGATCGGGAAGCTGTTCACATTGAGAAATGCAACAAGTCCGCCGACCGCCGCGAAGGCGAGACCGAGCACCATGGCGCGTTTTTTTCCGAGCTTATTGGCGAGAGGCCAGGCGACCACCATGCCGACCGCGGCCGGCAGGCCGCCGACGAGACCCAGGGTCGACATCATGGCGGCGGAGGTGCTCTCCGGATTCGCCGAATTCATGACGTTGTCGAACATCCATCTCGCGTAGAAGCTCATGGAGCTGTTCTTGCAGAGCTGACCGAACTGGAAGACCAGGATGAAGATGATCACCATCCACCAGTACTTATCCTTCGTGCAGACGTCCACATGCTTTTTAAGGGGAAGCTTCTCCTCCTTCAGATTGAGGGCGATTGCCTCCTCCGTGATTCTCTCGCGTGTGAAGTAGTACTCGAAGATAATGCCCACAGCGGAAAGAAGAGCGAGGGCGATGGCGAGAATTCTCCAGTTCGCGTAGGAGGCGTCGACGTCAATACTTCCGCCCTCGCCCGCCACGAACATGAAGGGCTGCAGAAGGATCGGCACAATGATGCTCGCGCCGATACCGGCGGCCGCAACCGTCGAGGCGTTCGACAGCGTCGCGAGAAGACCCCTCTGATTCGCGTTTCTCGTCGAGAGCGAGACCATCGAGCTGTGAGCCGTGTAATAGCAGGGATACGCGATCGCGTAATAGAGATTATAGGTCACGGCAATCCAGAGCATCTGTATGCCGTTCGACCCGTTCCGCGGCGTCATGAACATAAGAAGCACGGCGGCCGCGATCATGGGAATGGAGAGCAGCAGATACGGCCGCGCTTTTCCCGCCGGGGTTCTCGTGTTGTCGATCCACTGTCCGACGAGAATATTTCCCGCAATCACGAGGATGGAGGACAGCATGGGCAGCAGGGTCGAGAAGACCCCGAACTTCGTCCAGCCAAGGACATCGACATAATATCTGTTGAGATAGGAGCCGAAGATTGCGTTCGAGATCATCGCGCAGAAAGGCGCGACGAGATAGCCGAACGCCATCTCCTGTATCTTGACGCCGGAAGACTTGATTCTGGTCTTCAGCGCCGGATTTTCAAATATTTTTCCGTTCATGGATTCCCCTCATGTCTCACTATTTCAGTTTTCTGCTTCCGGGATCACACCGGCCCCGGTCAGCTGAGCGTAAAGCTGATAAAATCAAAGGTGCCGCCCTTACCCTCAACGCTGAAGTAAAGCGCTTCCTTCTCTCCGAATTCCCCGTTCAGCTCTCCCCTGAACAGCTTCTTCTTTTTGCAGGTGGCCACGGGAATGCTGCATACAACCGGGCCGTTCTCTTTTGTCCGGACCGTCACCCTGCAGCCGTCCCCGTAGCCCTGGAGTCTCACATGGATCTCCTTCGTCTCCCGCAGATCGAAATACTTGAAGCCCACGGTGCAGCCCGTGCAGAAGTTGGAGACGTACTGGTCCTCTCCGCTCTCCCTGTCCCCGCCGTTCTGGGTGATGAAGGGGCCCATTCGTTTCGGGACCTTGATCATGCTGAGGAAGCGCGTGCCGTTTTTCCCGTAGACATTGCAGGCAATGGCCGTCGGATATTCGCCTTTGCCCGAAAGCGGGCCGCCGTTCAGGCCGCAGGATGTCATCTCAGCCTGATAAAACTTTCCGTCCTCGAAGCGGATCTCCTCCGCGCAGGCCTGCCGGGACGACTGCTTGCGGTTCGTGTGGCGGTGGTAGAAGATATAATACTTTCCGCCGATCTCAATCAGGCTGCCGTGCGTATTGCCGGTCGAATTTCTGGCATGCTTCACGTCGTCCACCCCGGGAAGTCCGATATCGCCGCAGCTGACCAGGATGCCGCCGTACTCGAAGCCCTCCGTCGGGCTCTTGCTCGTCGCGTAGCAGAGGTTGTGGCTGTTGAGCGAGCTGTAGATGAAATAGTAGGTGTCGCCGAACTTCCGCATGGAGCTGGCCTCACCGAAGGGCTGCTCCTCGTAGGGCGTGCCCTTGGCCTCCTCTCCCGTGAGAACGCCGATATAGTGGAGCTCGTCGCCGGAGATCACCGTCTTCATGTCTTTCGTGTCGATCTCAAAATACATGGGACCGTGTTCGGTCGGCTTGGAGCCGTCGAGGAGGATCGGATTGCCGCCGAAGGCGAAGCCCGTATAGAGATAGAGACGGCCGTCGTCATCCTTCAGGCAGCCGGGGTCGAACTGGAAGGGCTCATTTCTCTTTCCGATCGGCGTCCCGTCCTCATACTGCACATAGCCGTAAAACTCGTATTTTCCCGCCGGCTCGTCGCAGACCGCGATGGAGATCATCTTCGTGCCGCCCATAAAATAATAGAGATAGTATCTTCCGTCATCGCCGACCACCATGTCCGGAGCCGCGAGGCCGTTGGTCGTGCGGATCTTCGGAGCCGCCGGATCCTGCTCTCTCTTAAAGATCACGCCGTGGTAAGTCCAGTTTCCCAGATCATCGACCGGCGCGGACCAGCACACATAGTCCCCCAGGCAGAAATTGATGCCGTTGAAGGTATCATGTGATCCGTAGATATACACTCTGTCGCCCACGATGTGCGGCTCCGCGTCCGGGACATACTCCCAGCTGGGAAGATAGGGATTAAACGCCTGCTTTGTCTTCATCGATTGACCTCCTTATGACCCGCCTGTTCCGGCTTCTGCTTTCTTTCCGGGCCGATCTTTCTCCGCCCTTCCGCTGCTTTTTCGCGCTGCCTTCCGTCAAATGCGCATCCGCGCTTCACTCCGCTGCCGCGCGCCTGTTACCTGTACCTCTTCTTCAGCATGTCTCCACCGGAATCCCGCAGATGTGACTGCCCGTCTCATCGGTGACCGTCACCGTCACGGTGCCGCCCGACCCCGCCCGGACGACGGCCATGGCCTCGCCGAAATAGGTGCGCACCGTATTCTCCGTATAGTTCCCCTGCACATAAGGGTTGGCGCTGCCCAGGCCGAGCAGTGTTCCGTTGTCGACGGAAACCGTGAGATGGTGAATGCCCTGGGGCTGCCAGATTCCCTCGTCATCCGTGTACTGAAGCCGGATAAAGGAAAGGCCACCCGCCTTCACCGTCTCCTCCTCGGGCGTCACGCGAAGTGCGGACTCCTCCCCGGCTGTCTTCAGGGAATAACGGCCGATCTCCGCCCCGTTCTCATCGTAGGACACGGCCGTGATCTCGCCGTCCGCGTAGGGCACCTTGAACCGGTACATGCAGCCGTTCACGGCCCGCTTCTTCCGGCCGGCGCTGACACCGTTTACCAGCACCTCAACCTCGGACGCGCGGGCGTAGACCTCCACATTCGCTTCCTTTCCGTCACAGCCCCGCCATGACCAGCTTTCCACCGCCTTTGAGAGCTGCCACCCGGTGAGCTGCAGCTTCTCGTCCTCGTAGACGGGAAGAACACCGATCAGCGGGCCATTTTCCCGCTCGAGCGCCACCCTGGTGTAGGCCGCCTCCGCCCGGGGCTTTCCGAGGAGGTCGATCCGGCCGTTTCCGCCGGTCATGTGGCTCTCATCCTCAGTCAGCAGATAATCCCGGTACTCGGTCGCGCCGATGCCGGTCTCGCCGATGTAATCCATGCCCGCCCAGACAAAATCGCCGATAATATTCGGGTTGTCCCGGGCAATCTCCCAGAAGAGATACGCGTCCTTGCAGAAGGTCTCGGATCCCAGGATCAGGCGCCGCGGATACTTCTTCAGGTCGTGCCTGTAGCGCCAGATTCCGTAGTTGTAGCCGGCGATATCCATATTCGCGAAGCCGCCCCTCGTCTTCCAGTCGCTGGGCGGCAGGGTCGCGCCGAACTTCATGAAGCGGTCTCCCAGCATGCAGGCCAGCGTGTTGTAGAATTCGCTCCCGACCGGCTTCTTTTTCTTTCCCCCGTCAGCCGCCTTCTTCGCGCTGTCGACGGCCTTGTCCGCCTTATCGTCGCTGTAGACGCCGAATCCCATCGAATAGAGGAAATTAAAGAAAATGTTGACGCCGCAGGTCACAGGCCTCGTGCTGTCGAGATCGTGCAGATACTCCGTCATCTGCCCCGTGAGCTCAATTCCTCTCTTCTCCGAGGTCTCGGCGACCTCATTGCCCGTGGAGTACATGATGACGCAGGGGTGATTATAGTCCTTGTCCACCATCTCGCGGAGGTCCGCCTGCCACCACTTGCTGTGGAGCGACGCGTAATCGTATTTGGTCTTGTGGATATACCAGCAGTCGACGAACTCGTCCATCATCAGCATGCCCAGCCGGTCGCAGGACGCAAGCATGGTCTTGGAGACGGGATTGTGGGCCGACCGGATGGCGTTGTAGCCGTTCTCCATAAGAATGCGGACGCGGCGCTCCTCCGCCTCCGGATAGGTGCAGGCGCCCAGGATGCCGTTGTCGTGGTGGATGCAGGCTCCGCGCAGAATCACGCGCTCCCCGTTGATCGTCATGCCCTCGCCCGGCCTCCACCGAAGCGTCCGGATGCCGAAGGTCTCCTCGACGCAGTCCTCCCCGAACAGAATCCGGCAGGTATAGAGATTGGGCGCGTCCGGGCTCCAGAGCTCCGCGTCCCGTACGCGGACGCAGAACTGAACTCCTTCCCGGTCCGCCTGCTTCGTGAAGGAGCTGATGAGACGCTCTTCGTCGGAGAGGCCGGCCGGATTCAGCGCTTCCCCCTTCAGCA
>CAYLHR010000128.1:0-6272 GCA_964383335.1 uncultured Lachnospiraceae bacterium | reverse complement strand
GCCCCCAGGCAAAGCTGGTCGCGAACTCATACTGGTTCGTGAGCGGCAGCCGCCCGGCCCCGATTCCTCTTGTGACGAGGGCCGCCGTATGCAGGATGAGGCCGGCAAAAAGAAAATAGCCTGCAATTTCTCCGGACTTTTCCCTCTTCGCCGCGACAAAGACAAAATAGAGGGCCATGGCCGCAAAATACAGCAGCATGGTCACGGTAAACAGATTGTTCTCTGCATTGAGAAAGGCTGCACTGCTCATGATCGTTCTTCCCGAACCGCGTTTGACGGTTTCACGTAAAAGGCGATGAATAGTCCCAGAAGCGTGATCAGCCCGCCGGCAAGGGCCAGAGGCGTGAAGGGATCGCGCTTCACCTGAATCAGGGTATAATTCTGCGGGTGGTCAAAGGTGACGGTGTACTCGTCGATGGTCAGCTCCTCCCCCTGAAGAAGCGCGTTCATGCCAAGAATCTGATTCCGGTAGTAGACCGAATACAGATAGGCGGGGTTGTTCAGCTTTGATGACTTCGTCGAGGGACCGGTCCCCTCCTGCATCACATAATCCGGGTAGAAGGCGTTCAGGTAGATCACGAGATCCTCCTTATCCTTCACGCGGACATAGTCGCCGGCGTAAATCACCTCGTCCTGCAGCGCCTTCCCGTCTCTGGCAATATGGATATCCGCCGCCCAGCCGGTCGAATTCTGATAGTATCTCATGCCGAAGACGGTCGCCGGATGATTGACGCTGATCTCAGCCCGCTCAGACATGCCGGAAGATGCGTCCCGCACCGTTATCTCCGCCGTATACTGGTCCACGGTATCGTCGTCCCGCAGACCGACCCGGAAATCGTCGATGGTGACGAGACAGTCCGTATCCCCGACCCGCCTGATCTCACCCGGTATGCCGTAGATGGTGTACTCCTCCTTCAGCATCTGTCCGAGACCGAAGCCTGCGATGACAAGCAGCACGCCGACATGGCAGATCCACGCGCCCCAGAGGCCGGTCTTTCGTCTCACGCCCCGCGCCGCCTTCGTGCGGCGGATCAGGGAGGGAAGACGGAGAACATTGCAGAGCATCAGATTGACGCAGAGAAACGCCGTAATCAGGATAAACCACCAGCTGTGAAAGGCGTCGTCGAGCTGAAACGCGACAATCAGGCTGCCGAGCCTCTCCCCGTAGGAGGACACGTAGTAGTCATAGGTCTGCCCCTGCGTCACAAAGCTCCCGGCGGCGCAGGCGGCGGCCATCACGACAAGCAGCGTGACCGCGAACTGCATGGAACTGATCATTTTTAAAAATGTTTTCGCTCTTTTCATCTCTCTCCCGCGCCGGCGAGCCGTTCACCGCCCGGCCCTCCGGGTGCCCGCCCCCGGCTCAAAAAAAGCAGGGGAACGCCTGTCCCCCTGCCTGTATCAACGCACTGATGCCATCCCCTGTCCGGGATCAGACGAGAAGTTCCATCGCCTCGCTGATTTTCTCAGCGGAGGTATCCAGACACTCCATTGAGAGATCGGAATTGTGCGCGCCCTCGCTGTTCTCGACGTAGCAGTAATCGAAATACCACTGCGCCTCGCGGTACAGCGCGCGGACCCGGTCAAGCTCCGCCTCCGGCATGGTTCCCGCCGCGTTCGCCTCCGCGAGCGCGTCCTTCAGACCGGACAGCTTATTCCCGACCTCCGTCTCCCGGGCGGTGATCCTGCCCTGAATGTTGTGAACCATCTCCGTCATGTCCGTATCCCCGTGGCAGGTCGCGCACAGGGCGAGAAGGTCCTGATTCTCAAGGGGACTGACCCACTTGTGGCTGTGATAAATGGTCCCGTCATCCGCGACATCGATCGGCATATGGCAGTCCGCGCAGTTGAGCAGGGCCGCGTGTTTACCCTGGAGGAAGGTCTCCATCTCCGGGTGCTGGGCCTTCAGCATCTGAGCTCCCGTGCTCTCCTGTGTCCAGTCAGAGAATCCGATGGATTCATAATATTCGTAGATCGCGGCGGGCGTCATGGTCTCCACACCCGAGTACGGCATGGTCGTCTCCTTCGTGTCCGGCTGGAAATAGTACTCGATATGGCACTGCCCGCAGGAGAGGACCGCCGGGTCAATGGCATTCATCTGGTCGCCGAGCGCCTTGTTCACATAGGAGTGCGTGACCACAAGCTCGCCCCGGTTCCCCGCCTCATTGCCGTGGCAGTTGTAGCAGCTCGTCGCCTCCTCCATCTGCGCGTAGACTTCCTCAAAATCCATGCTGTAGGCATCGGTTCCGATGTCGTTCACAAGCTTCGTGAAGTTGGGCGTCTTGCAGGTGAGGCAGTTGGCCGTCGCGTGCGGTCTCTCCGTATTGTGCACATCCTCGAGATCATAGTTGTGCCCGCGCGCGCTGCCGTAGTCCTTCGCGAACCCGTAGCCCTCATAAATATTGACGAGATAGGGATCCTGTTCCAGATAATCCGTCACATAGCTGTTCTCTTCGTTCGCGTTCATGGACGCGGTGATATACGGATACTCCGCCTCCCAGTCCTTTGCCGAGACAGTCCCGTCACGGCTGGTCGCCTCCGGGGCCGGAACCTCCTTATACGATATATCCTCACGCGTCAGCGGAGCGATCTTTGAGCGGTCCGCCAGACGGTACACGACGTCTCCTCTTCCGCCCGGCAGGCCGCCGAGCGCGAGAAAGGATAAGCCGGCGATGGCCGCGGCCGCGATTCCCTTCATCCAGGTCGTTTTCATGACTCCACTCCTCTTTATAAAAAACAGATCACAGTCATTATTATCATACCGTTTCCGCGTTTTGTCCGTCAACATTCACCCCGGAATGTAAAAGAAGGAGAGATGAATTTGAGCATTTGCTTGAATCCGTCTTCCCCTGTTATGCTGTCTGCGCCGCGGCTGATCCGCCCTCCGCTTTACCGCTCCTCGCGGAAATATGAGAGCCCCAGGGAGGCCGGCGGCTGATTCTCCCGCTTATTTCTTATGCTGGTGAAAATCAGAACGATGATCGTAACGATGTAGGGAAGCATCTTGTAGAGCTCCTTCACGGCCAGGTTCGTTCCCGTCGGGATGAACAGGTAAAGAATGTAGAGTCCGCCGAACAGGATCGACGCCAGAATGCCGACGTTGGGCCGCCAGATCGTGAAAATGACAAGTGCAATGGCAAGCCATCCCCTGTCGCCGAACGCGTCATTGGACCAGACTCCGTTCATATAGTCCATGACGTAGTAGAGGCCGCCAAGACCCGCGATCATGCAGCCGAGGCAGGTCGCCGTGTACTTGTATGCCGTGATGTTGATGCCGGCCGCGTCCGCTGTAGCGGGGCTTTCGCCCACCGCCCGCAGATGAAGGCCCGTGCGGGTGCGGGTCAGAACAAAGGACGCGAAGAGGGCGACGGCGATTCCCAGATACGCGAGGAAGCCGTAGGACAGGAAGATCTTTCCGAACGCGCCGGCCGACCGGGCGAAGGGAAGAGTCGTCCTGAAGCAGTTGCTGGTGGCGGAAAGCGTGATCGAAGGAACTTCCGCTCCCGTCAGCTTGATGAGGGATCCGCCGAAGAAATTGCCGAACCCGACCCCGAAGGTTGTCATGGCAAGGCCTGTCACGTTCTGATTGGCCCGGAGCGTGACCGTGAGGAAGCAGTAAAGCAGTCCCATGAGGAGGGAGCCAAGAAGGCATGAGCATAAGGGAATCAAAATGGCGGGAAGGGCGCTGAACCCCTCCTGGCCCGCAGCCCGCTCGTAAAGAAACGAGCCGATGACGCCGCTGATCGCCCCGACATACATGACACCGGGAATTCCGAGGTTGAGATTTCCCGATTTCTGCGTGATCGTCTCGCCCGTGCTGCCGAAAAGAAGCGGAATGCCCTGCGCGACGGCCCTCGGGATAAATGATGCAAAATCAAACATGTCTTACGCCTCCTTCCCCGAAGATTTCCTGAAATGCAGCCGGTAGGTGATAAAGAATTCACTTCCGATGATAAAGAAGAGAATGATGCCCGAGAGGATATCTCCGTAGGACTGATTGAGCCCGTAAATCGTGGTGATCTCGCTTGCGCCCTGCGTGAGGAACACGAGCAGGAAGCTGGAGAGCACCATCCCGAGCGGGTTGAACTTCGCGAGCCAGGCCACAAGCACCGCCGTGAAGCCCTTTCCGCCCGCCAGCGTCGTCGTCAGCGTGTGGTCCGTACCCGCGACAAGGAGCAGACCCGACAGGCCGCAGATCGCGCCGGAAAGAAGAAGGGTCCGCACGATCACCCGCCCGACCTTGATGCCGACATACCGCGCCGTCGCCTCGCTCTCACCGACGACCGAGATCTCATATCCCTGCTTGCTGTAGGTGAGGTAGACATACATCGCGATCGTTAAGATACTGACGATGAGAATATTCAGGAAATACCGGTTGAGGATGACCGGGAGCCAGCCGGCCTCCGTGGACTGATTGATGATGCCGATCTTTCCGGAGCCCTTGGGGACCTCCCAGACAATGATATAGTAGGCGACCAGCTGCGTCGCCACGTAATTCATCATGAGCGTAAAGAGCGTCTCGTTCGTGTTCCATTTCGCCTTGCAGAGCGCCGGAATCATCGCCCACACCGCTCCCGCGCCGAGCGCGCATACGATCATGATCACAATGAGCAGCGCGTTCGGAATCTTTCCGCCAAGAAGGATCATGCAGGCCGTCGTGGCGAGCGCCCCGATGAGGATCTGTCCCTCTCCGCCGAGGTTCCAGAACCGCATCCGGAAGGCGGGGGTCAGCGCCAGGGAGATGCAGAGCAGCACCGCCAGCTCCTTGCCGAGAATCCACCGTCTTCTCGCCGTGCCGAACGAACCGGAAATCATCGTTCCGTAGAATCCGATGGGATCGATCCCCGTAAGCAGCATCGTGATCACCGCGCAGACGATCAGGGCCAGAAGGATCGCGATAAGGCGGATGCCCCAGGCCTGCAGGGACGTCAGTTCCTTCCTTTTCGTCATATGAATGAGGGGTTCCCTGCTGTGCTTATTCATCCGCTTCACCTCCTCCCACACGGGTCATGAGCAGGCCGACCTCGTTCTTGTCGGCCGTCCGTCCGTCCACGACCCCGCTCACGCGGCCGCCGCAGAGAACGACAATTCTGTCGCAGAGCTCGAGCAGGACATCCAGGTCCTCTCCCACGAAGAGAACCGCCACCCCGGCCTTCTTCTGCTGATTGATGAGATCATAGATCGTATATGATGAATTGATATCAAGTCCCCGGACCGCGTAGGCGGTGAGAAGGACCGACGGAGCGGAGGAGATCTCCCGCCCGACCAGAACCTTCTGCACATTTCCGCCCGACAGCCTCCGCACCGGCGTGGAGACGGAGGGTGTGAGGACCTCCAGATCCTTTACCACCCGCTCGGCCAGCGCCCTCGGCGTCTTTCTGTCCGTAAAGAGGGATTTCCCGCGCCGGAAGGACCGGAGCATCATGTTGTCGGACAGATCCATATTTCCGACGAGGCCCATGCCGAGCCGGTCCTCCGGAACAAAGGAGAGCTGTACGCCCAGGGAGGCGATTTCCAGCGGATCCTTTCCGATGAGCTCAGTCCGGTTTCCGGCGTCGTCAATGTGCGCGATACTTCCCTTCTCCGTCGGCTGAAGACCGGCGATGGCCTCGAGAAGCTCCTTCTGGCCGCTCCCGGATATGCCCGCGATTCCCAGAATCTCGCCGGATCTCGCCGTAAAGGAGACGTCGTCCAGCCGCAGGATTCCCTCCGCGTTTCTGACGGTCAGTCCCTCGATGACAATACGGGGCTTGGGATCCACGGGCTCCGGGCGCTCGATATTGAGCGTCACGGTCCGGCCGACCATCATATTGGTCATCTCCTGCGCGTTGGTCTCCTTTGTGATGAGATCGCCGATGTACTCGCCGTGCCGGAGCACCGCGACGCGGTCGGACAGCTCCTCCACCTCGTGCATCTTGTGCGTGATGATGATGACGGCCTTCCCGTCCTTCTTCATCTGGCGCAGCACGGCGAAGAGGCGGTCCGTCTCCTGCGGCGTGAGCACCGCCGTGGGCTCATCCAGGATCAGAATATCCGCGCCCCGGTAGAGGACCTTGACGATCTCGACCGTCTGCTTTTGGGAGACCGACATCTCATAGATCTTCTGGTCGGGATCCACGTCAAAGCCGTATTTGCTGCAGATCCCGCGGATCTTCCCGGCCGCCTCCTGAAGGTTGAGCCTTCCGGGAAGGCCCAGTATGATATTCTCCGTGGCGCTCATCACGTCCACCAGCTTGAAGTGCTGGTGGATCATGCCGATCCCGCAGCTGAAC
>CAYLHR010000127.1:0-6283 GCA_964383335.1 uncultured Lachnospiraceae bacterium | reverse complement strand
TGACGCTCGGCATAAAGCAGGGTCAGGAGGTGGAGATGACCTTCAGCGGCCCGGACGAGGAGGCGGCCTGCGCCGCGGTTCTCGCCTATATGAAAGAGAATCTGTAAGAGACGGGAATCCCCTCCCGGTCCGGCGGTATCGGCCGGACCAGGAGGGGATTTTTTTATATCTCTTTCATCTCCTGATAGAGGCGGGCGAGCGGCAGTCCGACCACATTGCTGTAATCCCCGTCAATGCCGCTGACGAAGGCGGCGAAGGCCCCCTGAATTCCGTAGGCGCCCGCCTTGTCCATGGGCTCGGGGCCGGAGGCGTAGGCCCGTATCTCCTCCTCCGACATGGGAGATACGCGCACGTCGGTTTTCTCATAAAAGACGCGCCGCCGCTCCTCCGCCCCGCAGCGGATGAGACAGACCCCCGTGTAGACCTGATGCGTCCTCCCCTGCAGGCTTCGGATCATGTCCGCGGCCTCCTCATGCGTCCCCGGCTTTCCGAGAATGTGCCCGTCAACCGACACGACGGTGTCCGCGCCGATCACGACCTCACCGCTCCGGAAGCGCGCCGCGACGGCCTCCGCCTTGCAGGCGGCGAGATGCGACACGACCTCACCGGGCGCGTCTCCCTTCATGATCTCAGGATCCGGTGACGGAAGCACGACGGGTTCAAGCCCGATCTGCGCGAGCAGGCTTCTGCGCCTGGGCGACGCGGAGGCCAGGATCAGATTATCCAGCTTCCGCGATGAGATGAGCTCATCATTCATGCCGTACCGCACCTCGAGATGGAAAAAGGGCTCCTCCGCAAGAAGACTGCCGAGGAAAATCCTGTCGCCCTCCCAGAGAGGAAGATCAAAGATCTCCCCCCTGGGGACCCATCTGAGGACGCCCTCGTCGCACTCACCGACCTCACCCTCGAAGGCATCGGCCGTGTAGAGATACATGTGCTCGTCCTCCCACCTGGCGCTCACAAATTCCACCACGCCCCGCAGACGGAAGGAGGTGAGGCGGATCCCCGCCTCCTCATACGCCTCGCGGACCACGCACGCGTCCGGGGTCTCACCCGCCTCAACGTGTCCGCCGATGCCGATCCACTTTCCCTCATTGAGGTCGTTCTTTTTTTTCACCCTGTGAAGCATCAGGTAACAGCCGTCCCGCTCCACATAGCAAAGTGTCGTACTGACCATCTCATATTCCTCCGCACCGGCCCTGTGCCCCGGCGATCAGCCGCAGCTTCCCCGCCCTGGTCATTTTCTTCACCGCGCACTCCCTCGACATGGCGAGCTCCCTTGTCGGAAACGACTCATAATAGACCAGCTCCACGGGCCTTCTGCACCTGGTGTACTTCGCGCCCCTGCCCTCGTTGTGCGCGAGGACCCGCTCCCTGAGGCGGTTGGTCCAGCCGGTGTAGAGGGTGCCGTCGGCGCATTTTAATATATACATATAATTCATATCCGCAAAAAGAAAGAGCCGCTCCCCTGTTCAAAGGAACATGAAGAGACGGCTCTTCCGATATCCTAAATCCGGATCAGAGATGATGTTCCCTGATGTACTTGGAAGCGAAAGGGCACTCCGCGCTCACGCGTCCGCCCGCGCTTCTGATCTTCCGGACGGCCCGCTCGACCAGCTCCCCGGGTAGCTCCGATCCGATGTACTCATCCGCGGCGTAGGTGCTCTCGATGCAGTACTCGCCCGGCTGCTTCTCCGGGAAGGTAATCTCCGCGAGAATTCTCCCGTTCGGATCCCTGCTGTAGATGCTGTGAGGAAGCTCGATCCAGTCCAAAGGCCGGTCCTCCTTTTACTTATCAGGTGAAGAGGCTCTTCGCCATATAGCCGGTTTTGCTTCCGTACTTCACCTTGTACCAGTCGCCGTAAGTCCCGAGAACCGTCACCTTGGTGCCCTGGTCGAGCGTTGTGATGACGTTGCTGAGACCGACCGTGCTCCTCGAGGAGCGGAGTCTCGCGCCGTCATCCATGACGGTCTTCGACGTGCCGGAGGAAGAAGAGGAGGACGTCGTGAAGTATCCGGACTTCATATAGCCCTTCCTTCCGTTTACGCTCACGTAATACCAGCCGCCGCTCACGCTCTTGAGGACAGTCACCTTCGTGCCCTTCTCATAGGCGCCGATCTTGTTGGAATTGTCGCTTGTAACCTTAGGCGTCGATCTCAGATTGACGTCGGTCGAGAGGTAACGGGTCGTCCCGGAGCTCGAACTCGAGCTGGAGGTCGACGTGGAGGAGGACGTGGCGGTTCCCGCGAAGTAGCCGCTCTTCACGTATCCCCTTACGCCCTTGTATACGATCCTGAACCAGTCCTTGTACTCGTAGAGCACCTGAACCCTGGTGCCGGGCGCAAGAGTGGCGATCACGTCCGCGGAAGTCGATCTCTTCTTCCGGAAATTGAGGGAGACGCCGACGACCTTATAGGTCTTGCCGTCCGTCTGATTGGATTTGAAGAAACCGGTCTGCATGTAACCGAGCTTGCCCTTTGCGGTCTGCACATAGAGCCACTTGCCGTCCGTGGATCTCTTCTTCACCGTAATCTTTACGTTCTTGGAAAGTCTGGAGATCCGGTTTGAGCTCGAGACCCTCGGAGTCTTTCTCAGATAGGTTTTCACCGCGGTCTGCTGCGTCCCTGACGTCGACGAGGACGAGGAGGACGAAGAAGAAGACGACGAGGAGGAAACCTTGGTCAGGTACTTGCCCGATACCCATCCCGTGTAGGTCTTTCCGCTCGAATTCGTATAGGTTCCGTAATACCACCCGTTGTTCTTGGAGGACTTGCCCGTCACGATGACGGTCGCTCCCTTCGGAATCTCAACAATCAGATCTCCGTTTACGGAGGCCTTCCTCATATTCAGGTTGGACGTCGTCTTCGTCGTGATGGATGTCGCTGCGGCAACGGAAACCGTGAGCATCAGCACCGCGGCCAGGCATCCCAGTACAGTCAGCAGTCCTTTCTTCGATTTTTTCATAACACACTCTCCCTTCGAGCCGCATCTCCTCGCGGCTCATATAAATAAGTTCCCCATGTCCGGCAGATGCCGACACATTTTTATTATAACACAAAGCGGGGAAGAGGGACAAGACCCTCTCCCCCGCGTCCTTTTCCGCAGGAAAAGATAACCCGGGATCCCCCGGCGCCTCACTCGAGCGAAACGGGCGTATATTTTTTCACCTCAGCCTGCGCCTCGGCCTCGGCCTCGTCCTCCGTGATATTGCGGAAATGATCCGGTGCCTTCTCGATCTTCTGAAACACCATGCAGTTGGGCGTATCCAGCTTCTGCGGCTTCCCCTTCATGACCAGTACCTGCTTCTCGTAGTCAATGGCGAAGGTCGTGATCGTGTTGGAGCCGTTGTTGACGACGGCGATGTGCTTCTGGTCCGGGAAGAGAGCGATGTCCTTGGGATATCTTCCGGAGGTGGGGAGCGAGAACAGGCGGTCCAGCATGCCCGTATCCTGGTTGATCCTGTAGCAGGCCACCGAGTTGTCTCCCGCCGTCGAGCAGAAGAGATACTCCCCGTCATAGGAGATGCGGAGAGAGGATGCCGCGTCGTGCGGGTCGCGCTCGTCCGACAGCGTCGACACCTCCTGCAGGAGCTCAAATACGGGATAGTCGTTCACCACGGCATAGGAATATACCCGGACGACATTGGTGATCTCGCAGAGCACGTAGGCGAACTTTCCGTTTCTGCTGAAATGAATGCTTCTCGGGCCTGCCTCTCTTCCCATCCTCAGGATATCGACGACCTGCAGCTTGTTGTAGGTCTGGTTGATCTTGTAGAGAACCACCTGGTCGATTCCGTTGTCGACGGCGCAGAGGAAGCGGTTGTCGGGCGTGACGCGGACGCAGCAGACATGGGGCCGGAAGGACCGCTCGTTGACCGCCCCGATGCCCCTGTGGAAGACGCCGTCCATGAGGTTGCCCAGCCGTCCGTCCTGGTGCGTATGCACCACCGTCACCTTGCCGTCATGATAACCCGCGACGAACAGATACTTTCCCTTCAGGTCAACGGACATATGGCAGCCCCGCATCCCGTTGATATCGATCTCGTTAATGGGCTTCAGATCCCCGTCGGGCTGGATCTCGTAGGCGCGCACGCCCTCATCCGCGATGGAGTACAGGAATTTCATATTCCGGGAGCGCGTGATATAAGAGGAATTGCTGACCGGGATGACCTTTCTCAGATAGAGAAGTCCCTCATCCGTGTCAACATCATAGATATGAATTCCCTTACTGGTTCCGTTCGTATAAGTACCCGCGTAAGCGACATAGGCTTCTTTCTCAGACATCGCGAATATCCTCCCTGACCGAATCAAAAAGCATCAGGCGGAACGCCGTCTTAAAATGGACGCCCGCCTGTTTTATTATAACCGAAATTTACCCCGGAATCCACACGAAAGAGCCTGATCTTCAAAAGCGTATCCGGTCGCCCGCAGAAAGAACGGATATGTCCGGGCTGTCGAAGGACAGGACCTCCCTGCAGTGGTAGGGGACGACGCGGGTGAACTGATTTTTCCCGATCAGCCGTATCATCTCGCCGGCGTTCTGATGGACCGAGATGCGGCAAAACTCCGCCTTTCCGCCATCCAGCAGCTTTCTCGCGAAGCTCTGCGGATCCTGTTTTCCCGTGAGAACCGTCGTGCCGCCCCGCTCGAAGGCCCCGAGCGCCACCTGGCGGTTCTCATTTTTCACGAGCTGGGAATCCCGGACGAGGATTCCGTATCTCATGTAGTCTCTCGGAAATGAGCCGCGCCGCATAAAGGTCCTGCGGAAGGCCGCCTCAAACGTCCCGATTCCCACGGTCTCCGCGTCACGGACAGCCTTTCTGAAGCCCTTCTTCAGCCAGAAATCCGCATCCTTTGACTCCCCGTACTCCCGCTCCAGCGATTCGGCCAGAATAATCGGGACTCCCCGCTCGGCCAGAAGCCTGATCACGTCAAATCCCCGCCCGTGCGAGGGAACCGGGAAGAGCATGGGCTTTCCCCTGGCCGCCAGCGCATCGAGAGCCTCCTCAAGCGTCCGCCTGTGTTCGCGCGCGTCCTCCCTCTCGAAGCCGTAGGCGCAGTCCACCACGGCGACATCCGCGGAAATGCCCCGGATCCTGTCACACCGGTAGGCACAGGAGTGCTCCTCGTAGTCCCCGGTAAACAGGATGGTCTTTTTTCCCATCCGGAAGCGGTACCACACACTTCCTATGCAGTGCCCGCTTCTCCCCCACATCACATGGAGCTTCTTCGCCACCCTGATCTCCTCCCCGGGCTTGCCGAGATGCTCCAGCGTCTCCGTGCGCGCCGCCTGAACCGGCAGCTCCCGCAAAGTCGCCGCGGCCGCCACCACCGTGCCGCGGAAGCCCCGCTCAAGAAGGTGCGGCAGCGCCCCTGTGTGATCCGCGTGGCTGTGCGTGAGAAAGAGATAGTCTATGCTTCTGATCTGCTCATCCGTGAGCTCCGGCCACGGCCTCTCCGGATGTTCCTTCATCTTTCCCGCGTCGACGAGAAGGGTCAGATCCCCCTTTCTGACGAGAAATGAGTTTCTTCCGTGCTCAGAGCAGCCCCCTGCGATGTAGAGTTCCATATCCGTCACCTGATCCTGTCCGGGAAACCGATCTTTCTTTGTACCTTCCTGAGCGTCTTTCCCGCGTACCAGGAGGCCTTTTCCGCGTTGTTCTTTATGATGCCGTCGATATACGCCTTGTCCTTCGTGAGCTCCGCGCAGCGGACCTGAAGCGGCTCCAGGGTGTCCGCCACGACCTCTCCCACGGCGGCCTTCAGCTCCCCGTAGCCCTTTCCGGAAAACTCGGCGGCGCTCTCCGCCGGCGTCTTCGAGGTGCAGGCGCTGTAGATATCGAGCAGGTTCCGGATGCCGGGCTGCTCCTCCCTGTAGAGGATCTGACCCTCGGAATCCGTCACGGCCTTCCTGAACTTGCGGATAATCGTATCCCTGTCATCCATCAGATTGATGCTCTCGTTCGGTTTCTCTTCGGACATGGACATTTTCTTAGAGGGATCCTGCAGGCTCATGATCCTCGCGCCCACGCTTCCGACGTAGGGCTCGGGAATCGTGAACACGTCGCCGTAGATATTGTTGAAGCGCTGGGCGATGTCCCTTGTGATCTCCAGATGCTGCATCTGGTCGCTTCCCACCGGGACGATATCCGACTGATAGAGGAGGATGTCCGCCGCCATGAGAACGGGATAGGCGAAGAGGCCGACATTGATGTTGTCCGCGTGCTTCGCGCTCTTGTCCTTGAACTGCGTCATGCGGTTCATCTCGCCCATGTAGGTGTAG
>CAYLHR010000126.1:0-6283 GCA_964383335.1 uncultured Lachnospiraceae bacterium | reverse complement strand
TAGTTTATCATGTTAACGCAGAAAAAGAAACTGGAATTGTACGAGTATTTGTGCAAATTATCAGTTGCTCACTTCGACCTCTACCCCTGATTTGAAGACCACCCTGAAGCTGTCATCGTAGACGATGACCCTCTCGATCAGTTTCCGTACAAGCCCCTCGTCATACCCGACTGGGTGACCTTTGTTTTCTCTGATGAATCCGATCAGCTCCTCGGCCTTCTTTGCGGCCGTGTCCCGGTTTGCTTCATCCAGGAGCACCCTTCTCTTCTGATCCCTGAGCTCATATATTTCATCTGCCAGGGTATTGTATCTTTCATCGTGCGGTGACAGGGCGATGAGCTGCCTCTGCTTATCAGCCAGTCTGTCCTCGATCTGCCGGATGTCCAGTTCGCCGTTCACGCCCAGGGCGGTATCAAGACTCTTCCGGAGAGTCTCAAAGAACTCCTCATCGAGCGTCATGACCTGGTTGATGGCGGCCTCCACGGCTTCATGCAGCGTTTCCTCATGCACCGTCCTTGCCGGACAGTCGATTCCGCTCGTCTTCTTCAGCACCCGGCTCACACACCGCCATACCGTGGAACGGCATCCACGGTTGTTCCATTTGATCCTGCGGAAATGAACCGGCACTCCTTGTGACGGAAGCCTTCGGGTGCGTTCTCATTTCATTCTCTTCTCAAACCGGAACATCCCGTCTTGGAATTGATCATCCATGTTTGCCGCCGAATCCGGATCGTTGGGATCCGGGTGGTGGCTGTTGAAGAATTCCACGATGTGGAACCCACAACGATTCACATAGAAGTGGATATTCCGCTTCTCAAAATATGGCGTGACGGTCTCCCAGATCTTTACCTCCGGATGCAGCCTCTCCACTGCGCACCATGCCGTATAACCTATGCCCTTGCTGTGGACGTGCGGAGAAACGAACAGCAGGTCCAAATCGCCCCGCTCACCGTCAACTTTTATCACAACACCGCCCACCGGCTTACCCTCCTGTATGATCTGATACGCCTCGCCGCTATCGATAGCCTGTTCAATTGTTTCCCGAGATATGATCTCACCATCTTTTTCGGAGTGATCGCCTCTGCGTCCGAGCTCCTCCATGTCGATCTCTATTATCTATTCAGCATTTTTCAGCCTTTTGTCCTCCGGCTTCTTCGCATTCTCCGGAACAAGCCAGACATTACCCATCAGTTTAGCTCCCTCAATTCTTCCCTCACTGCAAAGCTTAGAAACCCTGCGCCTGGAGATGTTCCATTTTTCTGCTGTTTGAGCAGCTGTTAAGTATTCCATATCAGCCTCCGAACTGAATCATCGAAAACAATATACTACTTACATTTTATTCCCGCGCAGGAATAATGGCAGCAGTTTTCTGCCCTCTGATACTACAAAAAGTAGTTTTATCAACTCCACTCCCCGAAAAGCAGTCTTGTCCACTCCACATACCCGAAAAGTAGCTTTATCAACTCGACTCCTCTTTTGGCAGAAATTATCATGAGGTCACGTTTGACAGAAGCTGTCAAAAAGAGAATTCCCGGAGCGTGTCCGGGAATCCACTGTTTTCAACAATTCTAGCGTTCGTTGCTGTAAATTTTTGACAGAAGGCAGCAACACTCCACATGCGCCGTCTGAGGAAACATATCGACGGGCCGGATCATTTTCGGAACATAATGCGCCCCGTCCCCCTCCCGGAACCGCCTGAGGTCCCGCGCGAGGGTTCCCGGATCGCAGCTCACATACACGATACGGCCGGGGGCCATGGTCTGCACCGCGCGGATCAGCTGCTCCGCGCAGCCCTTTCGAGGCGGGTCCAGAATCACGACGTCCGCCGGCGGGCACGGCACGCCCGGCGCGAACTCGCCTTTTGCCACGAGCTCCTCCGCCGCACCGGTGAAAAAGCGGGCGTTGACAATTCCGTTTGCGGCGGCATTTTCCCTCGCGTCACGCACCGCGTCGGGCACAATCTCCACCCCGAAAACCTCCTTTGCGTACCGGGCCGCAAAAAGCGAGATGGTCCCGATCCCGCAGTAGAGGTCGTACACCGTCTCGGATCCGGTCAGTCCCGCCGCCTCCACGGCCGCGCGGTACAGCTTCTCCGTCTGAACCGGATTTACCTGATAGAAGGAGCGGGGGGAGATGCGGAATCTCAGACCGCCGATGGTGTCCGTGATCCAGGGGTCGCCGAAAACAGGCACGACTTCGTCTCCCAGAACGACATTGCCCCGCTTCTTATTGATGTTCACGCACACGCTCTTAAGCCCGGGAATCTCTCTCAGGCGGGAAACAAGCGCCTCCGGACGCGGCAGGCCGTCTCCGTTTATGACGGGACAGACCAGAAGCTCTCCCGTCGAAAAGCCCTCGCGGATCAGAACGTGGCGCACGAGGCCGAGATGACGCTCCTCGTCGTAGGGGGGAAGGCCGAGCTCCTCCATGTAGGACAGGACCGCCCGCAGAACCGCCGCGCACCGCTCCCCCGTGATGAGGCAGTCCTTCACCTCGATGAGGGAGTGCGTCCGCCCGGCGTAAAAGCCGGCGGCGGGCCGGCCTCCGCCCGGTCCCGGTACGCGTGCCACGGGAAACTGAGCCTTGTTCCGGTAGCGGAAGGGGTGCTCCATGCCGATGACGGGAAGCACCTCCGGCTCCGTGACGCCTCCGATCCGGGAGAGCGTCTCCTCCACATGGCGCCTCTTCCATTTAAGCTGCGCCTCATAGGCGTATTCCTGGAATACGCATCCGCCGCATCTCCGGGCGTTGGGACAGGGAGCCTCCACGCGGTCCGGCGACGGGTCTTTTACGTCAAGGACGCGGGCGTAGCCGTATGTCCGCTTCAGCTTCGTGACCACCGCCTCCGCGGTGTCGCCCGGAAACGCATCCTTCACAAAGAGGGTATAGCCGTTTACACGGCCGATACCCTCTCCTTTTTCCGTCAGATCTTCAATTTGCAGCGTCACAATGTCGTTCTTCTTCATGTCCGCCTTACGTTTGAATCAAAGAAACGGTTGAAGCCGAGCCAGCTCTCGCCGGACGCCCCGTTCTCCAGCGTCTCCGTCATGGTCTCGAGCTTCGCGTCCGCGTTGTCGGCGAGATTGAGCGCGAGGGCCTCGATGAGGGCCGGTTTTTTGGGCGATCCGAATTCATACTCCCCGTGGTGGGCCAGAATGCAGTGCTTGAGCTCCGTCTCGAGCAGCGCCGGGAAGCCCTCGATTCCGGTGATGTGGTCGTGGATCATTTCCGCGCCGATCATGATGTGCCCGAGCAGCTGCCCGTCGTCCGTGTATTCGTTGGTCGGGAAAAAGGACAGCTCCTGCGTCTTTCCGATATCATGAAGCATCGCCGCCGTGATCAGGAGATCCCGGTTGATGGCGGGATAGGCGTCCGCCATGAAGCCGGCCAGCTTCGTCACGGAGAGAGTGTGCTCAAGCAGTCCTCCCACGAAGCTGTGGTGCACGGTCTTGGCCGCGGAGTGCCGGGTAAAGGAGCTGATAAAGGCCCTGTCATCGACAAAAAAGCTCTTGAGGAGCTTCGACAGATAGGGATCCTTCACACCGGACGCGAAGCTCATAAGCTCCGTGTACATGGCGCGCGTGTTCTTCTTCGTCATCGGCAGATAGTCCGCCGGAATGTATTCGCCCTCGTCAGCCTTTCTCACCTGCTTGAGCGACGCCTGCAGCGAGCCGTTGAACATACTGACCGTTCCGGCCACGTAGATGTAATCCAGAGCCTCGAACTCGCAGATCGCGTCGGAATTGGGATCCCAGATCTTCGCGTCGAGCTGGCCCGTGCGGTCCTGCAGGATCACGGTTTCATAATTCTTGCCGTTCTTCGTGACGGCCGACTGTTTGTGCTTGCAGAGATAGACGTCCTGGATCCGGCCGCCCTCCCTGAGTTCGCTGATATACCTCACGCTATTTCTCCAACTGTTATCACAAATTCAAATTCCACATAGCCGTCCGCGCCCCGTCTCATCACCGTGACGGGCACTTCCGCGCCGATCTCCGTCTGCGCCATCCTGGTGTGGAGCAGGGCCATGCTCCGCACCGCCCGCCCGCCGACGGACGAGCTCACGTACCCCGGCAGAAGGCCCGCCGAAAGCGCCGGGGAATCCGGCTCGACGGAGCTCACGTAGACACCGGCCGGCACGCCGATTCCCTCGGAGATCTCATCCGATACACTCTCACCCATGATGCCGATGTAGCTGATCGCTTCATTGTTCGACAGCTTCTCGATGAGGCCCTTCAGCATGGAAATCGGGATGCCGGTGACGGCAGACGTGTCCTCCGAGGCGTATCTGCGGTAGATAAAGCCGACGACGTGTCCCTCAAGGTCGATGAGCGCGCCGCTCCCGTCGCGGCTTCCGAAGCAGCTCGTCGTCATGAGATCAAACTCCCCGTCCACGATCTGGATCCTGCTGCTCACGGATGTGATCTGCCCGTAGACGACGGAATTGCTGTAGCCGAGCGGACTTCCGATCGCGATCACGGAATCCCCCGTCCGGACATCATAGGAATTGCCCAGATCCGCCACCCTGAAGCTGTCCCGCGAATCCGCCGGAATGTTCTCCAGCGGAATCCGGATCACCGCAAGCGACGTGACGGGATCCTTCTTCACAAGAGCGGCGTCCGCAATGGTTCCGTCCGGCAGCGTGGCGAGCACGCGCTCCGAACCGTCCGTGCAGTCTCCGTCTGTCAGGACCAGAAGGTTCTTCTTCGTGGCCGCGACGATGAGACCGCTGGTTGTCCGTAAGGCCGTGTCCTTATTGCTGAACCAGTCCTCCGTGTTCGTGACGCCGGTCACCTGTACGATGGTGCGGCCCGCCTCCTCTGATAACTCCTTCATGGCCGCGTTCAGATGCAGATAATCCGCCACGGCCTCCGCGCGCAGCTCCTCCTCCGTAAGCCCTTCTCCGTCCGTGTCCGGCTGCCCGCCGCTTCCCGCGGACGGCGCCGCTTCCGCGCCAGCGGAGGATTCCGGAGCCGGAGAGGAAGCCGGAGCCGGAGAGGATTCCGGAGCCGCGGACGGTTCCGCGGCAGGTGACGTCTCCGCACCCGCGGAAGCTGTCACCGTCTCCGTGGAAGCATTCACCGTCTCCGCGGAAACTGTCTCTGTCTCCGCCGGGGATACCGCCGACTCCGCGGAGGATGTATCCGTACCCGCGGAAGAGGGATCCGAAGAGAAGCCGCCGGACGCGAGCTCCCTGCTGTCCACATCCTGTTCGATATGAACCTGGGACGTCTCCGGCTGCATCACCCTTCCGGAAATCAGGCGCAGAAAAACCAGCGCCGCAGCTGCTCCGAACAGTACTGCCGAAAGCAGAATACCCGCGGCCCTTACAAGGATCTTCTTCAGGCGGAGGGGACGCTTCTTTACGGTCTCACTCATAAAGGACCAGGACTCGTCCTCATCTTCCTGCCTTGGATTCTTCTCGTTCAGGTCTGTCATGATCCGCAACGTCAAAATACAAACTTAACGGTAAATTTCAATTCCGGTTCATTGTACCACCAGTTTATGAATAAATCATTAACAAGTGCAAGAATCCTTCCCCACCGCGCACTCTTCATATGATATAATCCATCTTATGAATGAAAAAGCGCTCCATGTACTGGAATATGATAAAATCATCGATCTGCTGGCCGGCTGCGCGACTTCCGCGCCCGGAAGGGAGGCCTGTCTCGCCCTCCGCCCCCTCTCCTCCCGCCCTGAAATCGAGCGGATGCAGGGGGAAACGGAGGCGGCTGTCTCCAGGATTCTGAAGAACGGCAATCTCTCTTTCGGCTCCGCCTTCGATGTGAGACCTTCCCTTATGCGTCTCGACGTGGGGAGCTCGCTTGGCATGCCCGAACTCCTCAGGATCGCGAAGCTGCTGGAAAATGTCTCCCTCGCGCGGGCCTACGCGCACCGCGAGCGGGATGATGAGGCGGCGCCCGACCTGCTCGAGCCCCTCTTCCGCGCCCTCGACCCCCTGCCCCGCGAGACCGCCGAGATCCGCCGCTGCACAGACTCTTGTTCCAAAGTTTGGCACGCTGAGCAACACCAAAGCGATGCTGTTCGTCGACAACCACAAAACCGACACGTGCAAACTGCACAGTATCTTCGATAACAGCATGGGTACCCACGAGAATCTGTACAGTGCCATCCAGCAATCCTTCCAGAATTTCCTGTCGCTTCTTGCCTTTTACAATACCTGTCAACAAGGCTACGCGAATGTTCATGTCTTTCAGGAAAGCCATGATGGTTTGTAAATGTTGTTCAGCTAGGATTTCTGTAGGTGCCATGATGCAAGCCTGAT
>CAYLHR010000125.1:0-6335 GCA_964383335.1 uncultured Lachnospiraceae bacterium | reverse complement strand
AAACAGACGGGGCAGACGGCGGTGCCGGGCTGCCCCGGAAAGAAAGCGTCCTCGTCTCCGTCCCGGTAAAGGAATTTAAGGTGAAGCCCCCCGAGACCGCCGGGGAGAGGGTCGAGCGGGCGAGGAGCGCCCGGAAGGGTGCCCGGCTCCGGCACGCGGAGAAGGGGCACAGCGTCGGCGTGACGGCGGATCCGGCGTCCGGCAGGGTTCACGCGGCGGGCAGCATCCTCGCGGAGCTCTCCTCCGGGGGAGACATCCGGGAGGGAGTCCGGGAGGAGAATATCAGATATCAGAAAATCGCCGGAAGAGGCAGAAGAAATATCCTCTTTATGATTGACGCCAGCAGCTCCATGCTGACGGAGGAGCGGCTGTCCTATGTGAAGGGCTGCGTGGTCTCCCTCCTTGAGGACGCCTATGTGAAGAGGACCCGGGCGGCGGTCATCGCCTTCGGGGGCGGCGGGGCACGACTCGTGTGCCCCTTTACCTCGTCCGCGGAGCTGGCCGCGTCGAAGATCCGCGTGATGCCGGGCGGGGGCTCGACGCCCCTTGTCCCCGCACTCGGGATTGCCGCCTCTCTCCTTGACCGGATGGAAGGGGAGGCTGTCCGCATCCTGCTTCTTTCGGACGGCAGGTACGACCGCACAAAGGCCGGAGGGGAGAACGCCCGGATCCGGGAGTTCGGCGCCCTCTGCGCGAGGCGGAAGATCCCCGTGACCCTGATCGGTTCCGGCAGCGGAAACCGGACGGCCGTAAAGCGCATGCTGCTCCTTTCCGGGTGGCTGGGCGCGAAGTACCGGCCTCTGCGCGCTCTCGGAGAACTGAAGACGGGCGGGATACTGTAAGACGCGGGATGCCGCAGGAGCGGTCTGCGGGCGCGGGATTTCGGCAGTCACGGGCCGCGGAAATCAGGAACCGCGGAATCAGAAGACGCGGAATCGGAAGGCGCGGAATCAGAAGGCGCGGAATCAGAAGGCGCGGGACATCGGATACGGCGCCTGAAAGAAAAGACAGGAATAGAGGAGGAAGCGGAAGCATGAGCATCATCGGACCGGAGGATTATCTCGAGCCGCAGTGTGTTCTCTGCGGAGATCCCTACGGCGCCGTCCCGGAGTGCAGGCCGGTGCCGCAGAAGCGGATCATGGAGAAAATGGACGAGTACATGTCCAGGCGGGACTACGCCGGCGCGGAGCGCCATCTTCTCTACTGGCTGAACGAGGCGGAGCTCGGGCGCGACGGGCGCGGAGAGCTGATGATTCTCGGGGAGCTGGTCGGCCATTACAGGAAGATCGGCGAGAAGGAGAAGGCATTTTCCGCCGCCGGGCGCGCGCTTGACCTCATCGGCGCGCTTGATTTTGAGGGAACGGTGAGCGCGGGCACGGCCTATGTGAACATCGCGACGGCCTTCAGCTCCTTCGGGGAGCATGAGCGGGCGCTGGCGGTCTTCGAGAAGGCCCGGGCGGCCTATGAATCGGCCGGGGCCGGCGCTGCCGGATCAGGGGAAGGCGGGTCTGAAGCTACGGGTCCTGACGCCCCGGCGCAGCCGGGTGAGAGCCGGAGGACGGCAGTGAGCCCGGAGCTCTACGGCGGTCTCTGCAACAACATGGCGCTCACCCTGACCGCTCTCGGCCGCTGGACGGAGGCGAGGGAGCTGTACGGACGGGCCCTCAAAGTGATGGAACAGGTGCCGGGCGGAGCACTCGAACAGGCCGTCACCTGCCTCAATATGGCGGATACCGCGGCCGCCGAGTACGGGCCGGAGGAGGGAGAGAGCGAGATCTTCGATCTGCTCGACCGGGCCGAGGAGCTTCTCCGGAACGCCGACGCGCCCGAGGACGGGTATTTCGCCTATGTGCTCGATAAGTGCGCGCCGGTTTTCTCTCATTACGGCTATTTTGCCGCCGCCCGGGAGTTCCGGGAAAAAGCTGAGAGGCTTTATGCCGCCGCGGCGGATCAGTGACAGCCGGGCCGCGGAAGCAAACTGACGGACAGGCCGCGAAAGCAAACTGACGGACAGGCCGCGGACGCGGACTTACGGCCGGACCCGGACGGGAACGGCGCGGACAGAATATGACAGGAACGAACGGAACGGAAAGACACGGAGAGGACGGATAAGAGCATGAAGGGACTCGAGCTTTCAAGAGCGTATTTCAGAGAGTGCGGCCTGCCGGTACTCCGGGAGCAGTTCCCGGACGTGCTTCCGCAGCTGGCCTTCGGGCTTGCCGGCAGCGGCTCGGAGTGCCTGGGCTTTGACGACGAGGTCTCCCGCGACCACGATTTCGAGCCCGGCTTCTGCATCTTTCTGCCCGGGGAGGACGAGGTCGGGCGGAGAACGGAATTTCTGCTCGAGCGCGCGTACGCGAAGCTGCCGAAGGAATTCATGGGGCTGAGACGCGCGATGATTCAGCCGGTGGGAGGGGCGAGACACGGCGTGATCCGGATGGAGAACTTTTTCCTCGAAAAAACGGGGACGCCGGACGGCCTTCTGAGCGCGGATCAGTGGTTCACCGTGCCGGAGCAGTCCCTGCTCGAGGCCGCGGGCGGCGAGATCTTTGAGGATTACCGCGGGGAAATGACCCGGATCCGGGCCCGCCTCTCATACTACCCGGAGGAGGTCCGGCTGAAAAAGCTGGCCGGACACCTGCTTCTTATGGCCCAGTCGGGCCAGTACAATTACGCGCGCTGCCTCGCGCACGGGGAGGAGGCCGCGGCCCAGCTTTCGGTCTTCGCGTTCGTAAAGAGCGCCGCCTCAGCTGTGTTTCTTCTCAACAGGCGTTATCAGCCCTACTACAAGTGGCTCTTCCGGTCCCTTCGCGGCCTGCCCCTTCTCTCCGAGAGCGCCGAGCTCATGGAGTATCTCATCACCACGGACAACGGTCCGGACAGCCGGGAGGAGAAGGCTGCCGTCATGGAGGGAATCGCGTCGGACGTCATCGACCTTCTCATGGAGGAGGGGATCACGGACGCGGTCTGCGGGGATCTGGAGAAGCACGCATATTCCGTCAATGACAGGATCGCGGACCCGGAGATAAGAAACAGGCATATTCTGGCCGGCGTGTGATCCGCGGACCGGCATGCCCCCCTTTTCGCGGCCCTCATTCATAAGGCGTTTTCCGCACGAAAAAACTTCATTGACTAATCGCCCGTTTTCGGTATAATCGTTTTTTAGCGCCTGTCTTATTACCGCTTTAAGAAACATCGGGAGGTCCGCCATGAGCATTTCCACGGATCATATCATCGAGCTCAAGAATATCAGAAAGACCTATCCGGACGGCTTCACCGCCGTGTCGGATTTTAATCTTTATGTGCGGAAAGGAGAGTTTATCACCTTCCTCGGCCCGTCCGGCTGCGGAAAGACGACGACCCTGCGCATGATCGCGGGCTTTGAGCAGCCCTCGGAGGGAGAGATTCTCTTAAACGGCAGGAACATTTCCGCCCTTCCTCCCTACGAGAGGCCCGTCAATACGGTGTTTCAGCGCTATGCGCTGTTTCCGCACCTGAATATTTATGAAAATATCGCCTTCGGCCTGCGCCAGAAGAAGCTGAAGGAGGACGAGATCCGCAAGAAGGTGCGCCGGGTGCTGGAGCTCGTCGACCTGGAGGGCTTCGAGGGCCGCTCCGTCAGCACCCTGTCCGGCGGCCAGCAGCAAAGAGTCGCGATCGCCCGCGCGGTGGTCAATGAGCCGGAGATCCTGCTCCTCGACGAGCCCCTCGGTGCCCTGGACCTCAAGATGAGGAAGGAAATGCAGCTCGAGCTGAAGGAGATGCACGACAGGCTGGGCATCACCTTCATCTACGTGACGCACGACCAGGAGGAGGCGCTGACCATGTCGGACACGATCGTGGTCATGTCCGAGGGAAAGATCCAGCAGATCGGGAAGCCGGAGGATATCTACAACGAGCCGAAAAATGTCTTTGTCGCCGACTTTATCGGGGACAGCAACATTTTCAACGGAATCATGACGGGACATCTGAAGGCGCGCTTCTGCGGAGGCGAGTTTGACTGCGTGGACGATTTCGAGAACGGCGCGCACATCACGGCGGTCGTGCGGCCGGAGGATGTGATCCTCACGTCTCCGGAGGAGGGGACGATCCGGGGTACGGTGGACTCGGTGATTTTCAAGGGCATCCACTACGAGATCACGGTGCTCTCCGGAAAAAACGAGATGGTCATCCAGTCCGTCCGTTCCGCGAAGCCCGGGGATATCGTCGGGATGAAGATCGATCCGGACAACATCCATATCATTCCGGCGGAGGACCTCACCAATTACTTCACCGCGGACATCAGTCCGGACTTCCGCCTCGAGTTCAACGGACGGCGCCTCGACACGAGCGTGACGAAGATCATCCGGGGCAGCCGCCGCAGGGAGGACGGAACCATCGTCGACGCTAACGGGGACGTCATCGATCCCAGACGGACGAGGATCATCGCCGCCATAAGGCCCGAGGATATCGAGATGACGGACCGGGTCGAGGACGGACTCATCGACGGGTATATCAGCAACCTGATATACAAGGGCGATCACTACAGCTATGTCATCCGCACGGAGCTGGGACAGGATTTCATCGTCGGAGACGAGTATCTCTGGAATATGGACGACCACGTCGGTCTCATCATGCCGGTGGAGAAGATGTCCTTCAGCCTGAGAAAATGAAGCCGCTTCGGACAGCAAGTTAAAGAACAGAGGGAACAACGAATTGCGCAATTTTCATTTTTCA
Organism: uncultured Lachnospiraceae bacterium; assembly: GCA_964383335.1. Taxonomy (GTDB): domain Bacteria; phylum Bacillota; class Clostridia; order Lachnospirales; family Lachnospiraceae; genus Chordicoccus. The sequence continues at coordinate 1,619 of CAYLHR010000125.1, read as the reverse complement.
AGAAAAAGTCTGGGAATTCCCTACGCGGTCTTTCTCGTTCTGTTTGTAGCCCTGCCGCTTGCCGTGCTGCTCTACTACGCGTTCACGAACGGACAGGGACAGTTTACCGTCTCCAATCTGACCGGCTTTTTTTCCGATCCTAATACGCTGGGGACGCTCTGCTACAGCTTCGGCCTGGCCTTCGTGACGACGCTCGCCTGCCTTCTTCTCGCCTATCCGACGGCGTATATTCTGGCTGTGAGTCCCATAAAGAGAAAGCAGGCCCTGCTGCTTCTTTTCATCATGCCCATGTGGATCAATTTTTCGCTCAGAATCACGGCCTTAAAGGAGATTCTGACGCTTGTCGAGGGAAATCTCGCCAGGTATCCCTTCTTCAACGCCGTGGCCGGCATGACCTATGACTTTCTGCCGTTTATGATTCTGCCGATCTACAACACCATATCGAAGCTGGACGGGTCCCTCATTGAGGCGGCCAAGGACCTGGGGGCGGATGACAGGGCCGCCTTTTTGAAGGTGACCCTCCCTCTTTCCGTGCCGGGCATCGTGAGCGGCGTCTCCATGGTGTTTCTGCCCGCCATGACCAATTACGTCGTGCTGGACATGCTGTACAACAGCACCTACATCATGGGAAGCCTGATCGGCAGCTATTTCTCGGCCTACAACTGGCACGGCGGGTCCATGATCGCGCTGATTCTTCTCTTTATCATCATTCTCTTCACCCTGTTCAGCCGGGAGCTTGAGGACGATGACAGCGCGGGAATCGGAGGTGCACTGCTGTGAAACGTGCGGGAAAACTCATATTTATATCATTTGTTCTGATCTTTTTATACGCGCCGATTCTCGTCCTGATTTTCTACAGCTTTACGGGCTCGACGACCATCGGGGCCGTCCGAGGATTTTCCCTCGGGAATTACGTGACTCTGTTTACGACGCCCGAGCTGCGGGACATGATCACGGGGACGGTGGCGCTGGCTGTCGGGGCCGCCGCTCTTGCGACCGTTCTGGGAACCATGGGCGCGATCGGATCATTTTACTCATCCAGAAAGGCGGGCACCTTCATCAATTCCCTGAATCAGGTGCCGGTGATCAACGCGGACGTCGTGACGGGCTTTTCCATCTGTATCCTGCTCGTCGTGGTGCTGGGCGTAAGCAAGGATACCTTTGTGCCCCTCGTGATCGGCCACGTCGTGCTGTGCGCGCCATTTGTCTACCTCTCGGTGATTCCCAAGCTCAAGCAGATGGACCCGAGCATCTACGAGGCGGCGCTCGATCTCGGCGCGGCGCCGGGCACGGCACTTCGGAAAATCGTCCTGCCGCAGATTTCCTCCGGGATCATCTCAGGCTTCGCGCTCGCGATCACCCTTTCCCTGGACGATTACTTTATCGCGACCTATACGAAGCCGGCCACATTTGATACGATCAGCACCTATGTCGTCAACGCGACGAAGGGGGCGCAGACGCATATCAAGACGGCGCTCTGGGCGCTGTCCGCGGTGATTTTCGTGATCGTCGTCGCCATCGTGGCGGCGGTCAATCTGAGGGCGGCTTACTCGGAGAAGAATACCAAAACGGAAATGGGCGGGAGGACGGATTTATGATAAGAGAATGTACTTCCGCAA
>CAYLHR010000124.1:4071-6375 GCA_964383335.1 uncultured Lachnospiraceae bacterium | reverse complement strand
TGAAGGCGGACAAATGTGACGGAAACAGCACATTTTCGTAAGTTAATGCGTCATTGTACTAAAAAAAGAACATAAATGAACCCCTCTGCCGGTACAAAAAGATTGTGTGCCGAAAAATCAGGTGATATCATGTTTAGCAGATTTGCAGGCAGCTTTTTGGATATCAGATGCAAGGAGTGCGCTGCACAGGCAGAACATAAAGGAGGTTACTCATGTCATACGTTGATGAAGTGCTGGAGAGCGTAAAGAAGAAAAATGCGGCGGAGCCCGAGTTCATTCAGACGGTCACCGAGGTCCTTGAGTCCATCCGCCCCGTCGTGGACGAGAACGAGGAGAAGTACAGGAACGCTGCCCTGCTTGAGAGAATGGTCGAGCCGGACCGCATCATTTCCTTCCGCGTCCCGTGGACCGATGACAGCGGAAAGGTACATGTACAAAGAGGCTACCGCGTCCAGTTCAATAACGCGATCGGCCCCTACAAGGGAGGTCTCCGCTTCCATCCGTCGGTCTATCAGGGCATCCTGAAGTTCCTCGGCTTCGAGCAGGTCTTCAAGAACGCGCTTACGACACTGCCGATCGGCGGCGGCAAGGGCGGCTCCGATTTTGATCCCCACGGAAAGAGCGACAATGAGGTCATGCGCTTCTGCCAGGCCTTCATGACGGAACTCTACAAGTATATCGGCGAGAATATTGACGTGCCGGCCGGCGATATCGGCGTCGGCGGACGCGAGGTCGGTTATCTCTACGGCCAGTACAAAAGAATCACCAGCTCCTATGACAGCATCCTGACCGGAAAGGGCCTCACCTTCGGCGGATCCCTCATCAGAACGGAGGCGACCGGCTACGGCCTTCTCTACTGTGCGGACGAGATCCTCAGGATCAACGGAAAGACCCTTGCCGGCAAGACGGCCGTCATCTCCGGCGCCGGAACTGTTGCCATCTACGCCGCCCAGAAGGCCCGGCAGCTCGGCGCGAAGGTCGTGACATGCTCAGATTCCACCGGCTGGATCTATGATCCCGAAGGCATCGATGTCGCCCTCCTCAAGGAGGTCAAGGAAGTGAAGCGCGCGAGACTGACCGAGTACAAGGCTGCCCGTCCGAACGCGGAGTATCACGAGGGCAGGGGCGTATGGAGCGTCAAGTGCGATTACGCTTTCCCCTGCGCGACCCAGAACGAGCTGAATCTCGAGGATGCGAAGATGCTCGTCGAGAACGGCTGCCAGGGCGTGTTCGAGGGAGCCAATATGCCGACCACGCCGGATGCGACCCAGTACTTCCTGGACAACGGCATCATCTTCACGCCGGGCAAGGCCTCCAATGCCGGCGGTGTCGCGACTTCCGCGCTCGAGATGTCACAGAATGCCGAGCGTCTCTCCGGGACAGCGGAAGAAGTCGATGCCAAGCTTAAGGGAATCATGGAAGGAATCGCGCACGCGATGTCCGACGCGGCCGAGAAGTACGGCGCCAAGGGCAATTACGTCGTCGGCGCGAACATCGCGGGCTTCGAGAAGGTCGCGACGGCCATGCTGAGCCAGGGCGTATATTGATTGCAGATCCCATGGGGAGCGGACTTTACCGTCCGCTCTCTTTTTTCGCGCGTCCGTCCCATTTTGGTGGACAAACCGCCGGTTTATGTTAAAGTAGTGCTATGAAAAGACAGAGAAACTTTTTCGGAACTGCCGGCATCATTCTCTTTATCCTGATCATCGCCTGCCTCGCTGCGGGGTACGCGGTGCTGTTTCATCTGCCCGCCGGCCGCCTGACCGGGGCTCTGAGAGAGGGAAATATTCAGGAGGCGGAGGCGATCTACGAGCGGAGCTTTAAGGGCAGAAGACTCGGAAGCGCCCTTCTCGCATTTTCCTTAAGGGATCTCTTAAACGACACGCTTTCTGCCTGCGGAAGCGGGGAGACGGACCTGCAGAGCGCGAAGGCCGTGACGGAGGAAATTGCCGCCATGGAGATCCCCTCCCTGCAGGATGACGCGAAGAGGGCGGACGGCTATGTCGCCGCTCTTTGCGAATCGCACCTTTCCTATGAGAGGGGCCTTGCGGCCGAGCGGGAGGGAGATCTTACGGGCGCGATCAGGGCCTACGGATCCGTGATAGAGGAGGACCCCTCCTTTGCGGACGCGGATAAGAGGCGCGCCGCCCTGGCGGCGGATTACAGGGCCCGGATTCTTGCGGAGACGGAGAGCGAGCCCCGGACCATGGCCGGGTACAAAGAGCAGCTCCGCCTCCTTGAGGAGGCGGCCGGGGTGCTGCCGGACGACCAGACGCTGACAGACAGGCTGCTCGATCTGAAGGG
>CAYLHR010000124.1:0-4061 GCA_964383335.1 uncultured Lachnospiraceae bacterium | reverse complement strand
CAGCTACGGGGATATCGTAAAGGCCGCCGCCTTGCGGGAGGCGGGGGAGGCGGTGTCGGAGAAGCGCTACGAGGCAGCCATCCCCGTCCTTGAGGAGGCGCTCGAGGCGGCCGGACCGGACGAGGAGCTGAGCGGCATGCTGATCGCCGCCAGGACCAACTATATCTCCCGCGTAAAGAAGGAGGCCGCCCGCCTCATCAGGGAGGGAGATTTCGGCGGGGCGGAGGCGCTCATCGACGAGGCGGAGAGCGTGGTGCCGGATGACCGGGACTTTCTCGCCTGGTGCGAAAAGACGAGGGAGAGCAGGCCGCTTCCGCTTCGCGACGCGCATGTGAGCGGCTCCGCCGGCTATGAGGCGGCGGAAGAGGGAAAGGTCTACCGGGACAGGGACGGCACTTACTACAATGACGAGAATCTGATGATCCTGCACGCCTCCGCCGCAGATGCGGGCCGCCCCTACGTCGTCTTCCGGGCGGGAGGGGATTATGTCACCCTGGCGGGCACGGCCGGTGTCTCGGGAGACGGCGCAGACTTTACCGGCGGCGCACTCACCGTTTACGGGGACGGGGAGGTAATCGGCCAGATTCCGGATCTCACCTCCGACGGGCCGGCCAGGGAATTTTCCGTTCCCACCGGCGGGGCGGACGAGATCCGGGTCGAGCTGTCCCTTCCGGCCGGATGCGGGGATGTGAAGGTTCTCCTTAAAAATGTATTTCTGTATCAGACAGACCTGTGAAGTCCGCCGCGGACAGATTTTCGGTGAGCGGCTTCATTTTAAAAAGAGGAAAACGGATTTCGGCGCGGAAACATATAATAGATATTTCCGCGCTGAATACTCTTTACTAACAGAAGGTGACTGTCTTGACGGTAAGAGAGCAGATCGAGAGCAACGAACACAGGATCCTGAGCCCCGCCGCCTCCTTCGCGGACGCCTCGGGGGGCAGGGCCCGGCCGGAGGAGGAGTGCGATATCCGGACCTGCTACATGCGGGACCGGGACAGAATCGTGCACTGCAAGTCCTTCCGGAGACTGAAGGACAAGACACAGGTGTTTCTGTCGCCCCAGGGCGATCACTACAGGACCCGCATGATGCACACGCTCGAGGTGTCCCAGACGGCCAGGACCGTCGCGAGGTGCCTGCGCCTCAACGAGGATCTCGTGGAGGCGGTCGCGCTCGGCCACGATCTGGGCCACACCCCCTTCGGCCACGCCGGCGAGAGGGCGCTTAACGACGTGTGCCCGGGCGGCTTCCGGCACTACGAGCAGAGCGTCCGGACCGCCCAGATCCTGGAAAAGAACGGGAGAGGGCTCAACCTCACCTTCGAGGTCCTGGACGGGATGGAGAACCACGGCACGGACCGTCACCCCGCCACGCTCGAGGGACAGGTCGTCCGGCTCTGCGACAAGATCGCCTATATTCACCATGACATGGACGACGCCGAGCGCGCGGGCATTCTGAAGGAGGAGGATATTCCCGCCCGTCTGCGGGACCTGCTCGGCAGCTCGACGAGGGAGCGGCTCAATACCTTTATCCACGACATCGTCTCGGAATCCGAGGGATCGGGGGATGTGCGGATGTCCGACGAGGTCGGACAGGGCATGCGGGACCTGCGCGCCTTTCTCTTTGAGCACCTCTACTCCAATCCGGTGGCCAAGAGTGAGGAGTCGAAGGCCTCCTCCATGGTGAAGCAGCTCTATGAATATTACGCCGCGGACCCGGCCAGGCTGCCGGAGGAGTACCGCCGCCTCATCGGACGGGGGGAGGAACCGGAGCGCGTGGTCTGCGACTATATATCCGGAATGACGGATCAGTACTCCATGCACATTTTTGGAGAGCTGTTTATTCCGAAATCTTGGGGGATATGAAGTATGAGATATTCTGAGGATCTCATTGACGAGATTCTTGAGCGGAACGACATCGTGGAGATTATCGGTGAAAATGTGCAGCTTCGCCGCTCCGGAAGCCGCTATGTCGGTCTCTGCCCGTTTCACAGCGAGAAGACGCCCTCCTTCTCGGTCAATCCGGCCAGGCACATGTACTACTGCTTCGGCTGCCACGCGGGCGGGACGACCATCACCTATCTCATGGAGTATCACAACTACTCATTTGTCGAGGCGCTTCAGTATCTGGCGGACCGCGCCGGAATCGCGCTCCCGGAGGAGGCGGTTTCAAAGGAAATGCGGGCCGCGTCAAAGCGGAAGGCGGTCCTGCTTGAGATCTGCAAAAAGGCCGCGTCCTATTATTATTACTGCCTGAAGTCCCCCGCGGGTCAGAGGGGGGCGGACTATTTCCGGGACAGGGGCCTTTCGGATGAGACCGTCCGCCGGTTCGGACTCGGCTACGCGGACGTGCGCGGCGGGCTCTATCCCTATCTTAAGTCGAAGGGGTTCGGGGATGAGCAGATCAGGGAGACCGGACTGGTCCGTTTTGACGAGAAGAGAGGACCGTCGGATGAATTTTTCAACCGCGTCATCTTTCCGATCACGGACGCGCGCGGCAGGGTGATCGGTTTCGGGGGAAGAGTGCTGGGAGACGGCAGGCCCAAATATCTCAATTCTCCCGAGGGGCCGCTCTTTAATAAGCGGAAGAATCTGTACGCGCTCAATTACGCGCGCTCCGCAAGAGCCGGCTACCTGATCCTCTGCGAGGGCTACATGGATGTGATCTCCATGCACCAGGCCGGTTTTACGGGCGCATGCGCCTCTTTGGGGACGGCCCTTACGTCGGAGCAGGCCGCCCTTCTCCGCCGCTATACGGGCGAGGTGCGGCTTCTCTACGACAGCGACGACGCCGGAAAGAAGGCGGCCCTGCGGGCGATTCCCATCCTCACGGAGGCGGGGCTTTCCGTCAGGGTGACGGATCTCACCCCCTACAAGGACCCGGATGAGATGCTGCTCCGCGCGGGCGCGGAGGCGCTGAAGGAGAGGCTGGATCAGGCGGAGAACGCCTTTCTCTTTGAGATCGGGCAGACCGAGAAGGGGTACAAAAGGGGGGACCCGGCGGAGTGGACCGCATTTCAGAAGGAGTGCGCGGCCATGCTGCTTAAGCGGTTCCCCGAGCCCATGGAAAGAGACAATTATACGGAGGCCGTCTGCGGCAGATACGGCTTTCCACGGGAGGACTTCCGGCGGCTCATGGCCCGCAGCGCGGCCCGCGGAACGGCAGCGGAGCACTACCGTCCCCCGGCCGACGCGTCGCAGACCGCGCGAAAGGACGGGGAGCGGTTCGGGACGGAGTGCCGGATGCTGAATTTTCTCATCAACTACCCGGAGGCCTACCGGACGACGAAGGACCTGATCGGACCGGAGGATTACACCGACCCCTTCGCGCGCAGGATGGCGGACCTCCTGTACGGGCAGCTGGAGAAGGGACACGTGAGCCCCGCAGCCCTCATCTCGGGTCTTTCGGAAGCGGAGGATTCCGGCAGGGCGGCGGAGGTGATCAGCCGGGAGATCAGGGCGGACAGCCCGGGCGCGCTGGACCGCGCCTTTACGGATACGGTGGTGCGTATCCTCCGCAGAAAGAACGACGAGGCGCTGCTTTCGGCGGACGTGACAGACCCGTCCGTGTTCGCCTCGTATATCGCCGCCAGAGCGCGCCTCGACGCCTGCGCGGCGGGAGAGCTGTTTCATCTCGGAAGCGGCATTGACGGGGGCAGTGCTTCCCCGGAATAAAAGATATGGAAAGAAGGACATGATATGGATAAGGAAACGGCTGCATTTTCCGAGCATCTCGGAGAACTTCTGAAGGCCGCAAAGAGCAGCAAAAATACAATCAGCTACGACGAGATCAATTCCTACTTCAGGGACGTGACCTTAAAGGACACGGATATCGAGAGAATCATCGAGTTTCTCGAGATGAACGGGATTGACGTCGTGAAAAATGAAGTCGGCGGAGTGGAAGAGGAGGTCCTCCTCATGACCGACGAGGACGAGATGGACGCCGGGTCGGATGAGGAGATCGATCTCAGCAATATCGACCTCACCGTCCCGGAGGGCGTGTCCCTGGAGGACCCGGTCCGCATGTACCTGAAGGAGATCGGCAAGGTTCCCCTTCTTAC
>CAYLHR010000123.1:0-6387 GCA_964383335.1 uncultured Lachnospiraceae bacterium | reverse complement strand
GACGTCCCGGATCGCGAAGAGGGATCACGGTATCTCGCAGAAGCTCGCGTGATGATCGAAGATGGTCGTCACACCGTTGCGGATACAGTCGAGGATAGTGGCGTAGGCGCAGGCCTTCGTCCCGTCAATCGTCAGATGGCGGTCGATGGCCCACCAGGTCCCGTCCAGCACCTCCAGGAAATTCGTGGGGTTGTTGCCCGCGATGGAGAGACCGCGGGCGAGGCCCGAGTAGATGTGCGTATGCGCATTTATGAGACCCGGCATGATGATGCCGCCGTGCGCATCGACAAATTCCGCGTCCGGATATGCCGCCTTGAGGGTCTGATAATCACCCGCCTCACGAATGACCTCCCCCTCAATTACGACCGCTCCGTCAGCAAAATACGGGTGTTCCGGATCCCTCGTAATCAGTTGTCCGTTTCCAATCAGAAGCATGATGTTACCTCCTTTCAAATGTGCAGCATTTTCTTTCATTTTTAAAATAATCCGCCCGGGAAGGGTGACCGTCAGGTCACGCCTTCTGCGGATCGCGCGGAAGAATCACGTTGAGGATCACCGCCATGATCGTCGCGATGACGACGGGCGATTTGCCGAAGATGATGGTCACTGACGGCGGGAACTGGCTCATGGAGGCGGATGCCTGCGCGATGCCGACGCCGAGAGCGGCCGAAAGTCCCACGATGGTCGTATTTCTCGCGGACAGATTCTCCGTCGTGATGAGACGCATGCCGGTCATGGCGATGGTCGAGAACACCGTCACGGTCGCGCCGCCCAGCACGCACTGGGGAATCGTCGTCAGAATCGCCGAGAATTTCGGGCAGATGCCTGCCAGAAGAATGAACAGGGATGTGAGCGCGAAGACCGTTCTGTTGATTACCTTGTTCGTAATCACGATTCCCACGTTCTGTGAGTAGGTCGCGGTCGGAAGGCATCCGAAGAGAGCCGAAAGGATGTTGGTCACGCCGTAGCATACGATGCCGCCCTGCAGCTCACTGTTGGTTGGCTCGCGGTCCATGCCGCCGACCGTCGTGGATGTGTAGTCGCCGATGGCCTGGATGGAATTGATGACGAACAGAAGTCCGAGAGCGATGCAGGCGTCCGGCTTAAATTCCACGCCGAAATGCATGAATTTCGGGAACTGGATCCAGGCAGCGGAGGCGACTCCCGAAAAATCGACCATGCCGCAGACAAGCGCGACGATGTAGCCGACGACGAGGCCGAGAAGGATGGACGCAAGCTTCACGATGCCCTTGCCCTTGTTCTGGAACACCAGAACCGCGACAAGCGTCACCGCAGCGATCGCCCAGTTCTGCCAGGAGCCGTATACGAGCGCCGGCGTCATGTGCTTCGTCTCGACGACCAGCTCATAGGTGTTGGCCGTGCCGCCGGCCATATAGTTGATGGCTGTGGGATAAAGTGAAAGGCCGATGGTGAAAACAACCGTACCTGTGATAATCGGGGGAAACAGCTTTCTGATCGGTTTGATGAAAACGCCGACGAGCATCGCGAGAACGCCGCCGAAGATCATGCCGCCCGCGATCGTCGCGATATTGCCTCCGCCCTCCACGATGGCCTGCATGCTGGGCAGATAGGCGAAACTGATGCCGAGAATCATGGGGAGACCCGCACCGAGGCGGAAGGAACCATCTTTTCCGACAGGGAACAGCTGAATCAGAGTGGACAATGCGGAAAAAATCAGGGAGGACTGAATCAGGAGGATTCTGTCCGCGCCCTCCATTCCGAGAGCATTGGAGATAATAATGGCCGGTGTCACGCAGCCGACAATCATGGCTACGAGGTGCTGAAGGGCGAGTGAGACGCACGGCCCGGCCGGGGGCGTGCCCTTCCACTCATAGAGGACGTTGGTTCCGGTTTGTTTCTGCATGGTAAAGATCCTCCCATGTTTGATGCACGGCCGGCCGACAGGCGTCAGTCCGGCCACAGTAACTTACTTAGTCATTATACACGACCGGATCAAAAAAATAAATTAGCACATCAAACAAATTTTAAGATCTCGTTTTATGCAAATTTACGAACCGGGATTTTCTTTTTTCTTATTTATATCGATATAGCTGTACAGTGTAAATTTGCTGATCCCGAAATAATTCGCCACTCTGTCTCCCGATTTGGTGATGAGAAACGCGCCCGCTTCGTTCAGGTAGCTGATCGCCCTGACCTTCTCGTCCTTGGTCATGAGCGCCGGCTGCTTGCCGATGAGGGCGACGCTCTGCTCAATGAGGTCGTCGAGCAGATTGCTGACGGAGTTGGGAATATCCTTCTCCTCCTTGGTTTCATCCTCGTCCATGCTGATCATGCGGCGGATTCCCTCCTCGATGTCCGAGAATCTGGTAATATCGTAATTGATTCCGAACAGATAGCGCCATTCCCCGTCCTCGCCCCGGATAAACATGGTGGACGATTTAAGGATGCGGCCGTCCTTTGTCTTTGTCATGTAGCAGAGCCGGGATTTCACCTCCTCCCCCCTCTCGAGGGCCCGCATGGTCTTAAGAACGATTGCGGAAGGTCCGTCGCCCCTCTGCCTGCCGGACACCGATCCGTTCGCGATGTGCAGAATCGTGGATTCCGGATCCTCTGATTTCAGATCATGAATCAGCACTTCACAGTCACTTCCGAAATGCTTCGCCACTCCGTCGGCCAGCAATATCAGATTCTCGAGTATCATTTTATTGGTCCTTCCGTCACGCATTGGTATGCCCCCTCTCCGTCAAACTCTGTGACGCGGTACAACTTTCCCGTTTGCAGGCGAGCCAGAGCTGTCAGTTAACTCATGAATATTATTTTTGTCTTCAGAAAATTATTTTATCACTCAAATTTGGTCCATGTCAATGGAGCGCGCTGAATCCGGCAGATTCAGACAGAAAATCTGTTGAAGCCCGCGTGCCTAAAAATTATTTTGATTACCTATTGATTTTTTTGGATCATGTGCTATAGTGATCTTAACAGGTGTTATTTCGTATGATTTTACATTTTTCCAACTATTCTTTTACCTATTCCAAGGAGGTCAGGTATGAACCGCTCAAATAATGCTGAAATGGAATTTGCCGCCAACCACATGCCCGCATCCAATGACAAATATCTCTCTGTCATGGACGTCGACAATGTAAAGAGCGCGCTTCGTTTTCACCGCTCATTTCCCGAATATGAAGTCACTCCGCTTCATCCCTTAAAGAGGATGGCGGACTATCTCGGGATCCGCGGCCTCTATGTGAAGGATGAGTCCTACAGGTTCGGTCTCAATGCCTTCAAGGTCCTGGGCGGCTCCTACGCGATCGCGAGCTACATCGCCGAGAAAACCGGCAAGACCGTCGATGAGCTTCCCTACGAGGTGCTCTCCTCCGAGGAATTCCGCAAGGAAATGGGCCAGACCACATTCTACACCGCGACGGACGGAAACCACGGCCGCGGCGTGGCATGGGCAGCCAACCGTCTGGGACAGAAGGCCGTCGTCCGCATGCCGCACGGATCCTCTGAGACCAGACGCGCGAACATCGCGAAGGAGGGCGCGGAGGTCACCATCGAGGACCTCAACTATGACGACTGCGTCCGTCTCGCCGCCGCCCAGGCCAGCGAAGACCCGAACGGCGTCATCATTCAGGATACGGCCTGGAAGGGATATACGGATATCCCCGCCTGGATCATGCAGGGATACGGAACCCTCGCCCTCGAAGCTGACCGCCAGCTTCTGGCGGACGGCGTCGAGAGACCCACGCACGTGATCGTCCAGGCGGGCGTCGGTTCGCTCGCTTCCGCGGTTGTCGGCTACTTCGCCAATAAGTACAAGGGAAATGAGCCTGTCATGTGCGTCTGCGAGGCCGGCTCCGCCGCGTGCCTCTACCGCTCCGCGAAGAAAGGCACAGGCCAGACCGTAAAGGTGAAGGGCAAGCTCGACACCATCATGGCAGGTCTCGCCTGCGGCGAGCCGAACGTCATCGGATGGGACATCCTCAGAAATCACGCGGCCGGCTTCGCGGCCTGCCCGGACTGGATGAGCGCAAAGGGCACCCGCATGTACGGCGTCCCGCTGGCCGGTGACCCGACGGTCATCTCCGGTGAATCCGGATCCGTGACCATGGGCTTCCTCGCTTCCGTCATGATGTATCCCAGATATGCTGATGTGAAGGAGGCGCTGGGACTGGATGAAAACTCCCAGGTTCTCCTGATTTCCACGGAGGGCAACACGGATCCGCTGCGCTTCAGAGAAGTCGTGTGGGACGGCCTCTACGGAATCCGCCACCGCGGCGAAGAAGTGATCAAGTAAGCGCGGGATAATAAGAAATATAATAAGAGATACAATAAGGGATATAATAAGAGCAGAATCATATGAGATGCTTATAAGAAGGAGGCAGAGATTATGAGCAAGACAGCTATCGCAACAGCAAACGCGCCGGCAGCGATCGGCCCCTATTCACAGGCCGTAAAGGCAGGCGATACCATCTATGTATCCGGCCAGCTTCCGGTCGACCCCGCCACGGGTGAATTCGCGGGATCGGACATCGAGACACAGACGAGACAGTCTCTCACCAATATCAAAAACATTCTGACCGAGGCGGGCGGAGACATGAACAATGTCGTAAAGACAACCGTTCTCCTCACGGATATCGGAGAATTCGCGGCCATGAACGGCGTCTACGCCGAGTTCTTCGGTGAGCCGTTCCCGGCCAGGGCCGCCTTCCAGGTTGTCGCGCTTCCCAAGGGCGCGAAGGTCGAGATTGAGGCGGTCGCAGTGCTGTAATGTATCCTCCTGAAAAAGGACGGGCTGATCAAAAGCCCGTCCTTTTTTGCTGCAGACGGACATTTCCCGTCTCTGCCGCTCTCTTTTATTAATGTCTGTCCGTTTCAGTAAGTCTGTCCGTTTCAGTCTTTCCAGACGCGGAGCAGGTCACCGAACCGTTTCTCCGCGAACTCCTGAACCTCCCTGTCCAGCTGCTCGTAGGCCGAGACCAGCTCCTTGCCGAATTCGGTGACACTCGCCTCTCCGCCGTATTTTCCGCCGTGAAGCCTCACGACAACCTCGTGGCCCGCGGCCGTCTCACAGGCCCTGATCAGATTCCAGGCCTTACTGTAGGAGATCCCGTTCCGCCTGGCCGCCTCCTTCACGGAGCCCAGACGGTCGATCTGGCGAAGAAGCGACGCGCACTGCCCGTCGAAAAATGCCTCTCCCCGCAGGATCCGCGTCACAGCCTCCACATGCAGGTCGTCGGCGCTGTAGCGGTCCCGGATCTCCAGATATTCTTCCACATTTCCGGTATCCATGCGGACACCGGGATCCTCCGTCGCCAGATAAAAGACAGGGACGCCGAGCGCGTGAACCGCTCCCCGGAGCCCGCCCCTGCCGCCGTAGCTCAGGATGGACGGTATCAAGTCCGCGTCTATGAGAATCGGATGTCCTCCTCTCCCGTCAAGAGAGGGGACCGCGATCCGCTCTCCGCACTCCTCAAGAAGCATGAGCGTGTCGGGGCTGAAGAAGGGGATGTGCAGAGGCGTGAGGAAGACGCGGCCGCATTTTCCCGAAAAATAGGCGAGCCCCTCCTTCACATAGTCAAACATCTCGCCCTCTCTCACATCGGGCTCGATGAAGGTCACATCGAGCGGAGCCAGCCTCCGCCTCAGAGATTTGTCTCCGGGCGGCGTCACGATCACGATTTCCTCAGCCCCCGCCCTGCGGAAGGACTGTATCATAAAACGCGCTCTGTCAGCCTTGTCGTCCGCGACGACGCCGCGCGTCCTCGTAATTCCCGTATCCGCAATGACCGCACAAACCTTCATCTGACGCGTCCCCCTGCCCTGCTTCCTGTTTCAGGCGATATCCACTACCTTGTAGTCCTTCGCCTCGACGGCCTCCTTCAGCACTTCATCCGCGACATCGGCGCAAAGCTCCACGACCGCCGTACCCTTCTCGTGACTGACTTCCGCGGACGCCACCCCGTCGAGAGCCTCCAGGGCCTTCTTTACCGCCGCCTCGCAGTGCGGGCACATCATGCCTTCAATCTTCATTGTCTTTGCCATTTCCGTACTCCTTTCCGCCGCGCAAGCGGCTTTTGCCATTTCTTTTCTGTATTCTGATAAAAGCGTGCCGTCCGGCCCCGTGACGACCGGATGTCTCAGCTTTTTATCACGGGATGCGTCGCGCACCGGGAACAGGTTCAGCCGGAGCGCGTTGGTCACGACGCAGAAGCTGGAAAGACTCATCGCCAGCGCGCCGAACATCGGGTCCATGGTTATATTCAGGGGGACAAGAAGCCCTGCAGCCACCGGAATCAGAATGGTGTTGTAGATCAGCGCCCAGAAGAGGCCCCACAGGATAGTCCGGTACCGCCCGGATGCGGCAAAACCTTCGTTATCGAGGCCTTTGTTCACGAGCTGATG
>CAYLHR010000122.1:0-6436 GCA_964383335.1 uncultured Lachnospiraceae bacterium | reverse complement strand
CTGCTTCTGGCCCTTCCTGAATGCGACAATCAGCGGGGTACTCCTCATCGAGGAAACATATCTGGAAAATGCGGATGTCATTCATCTGCGCGGGATCAAAAAGGTGCTGTTTGTGATCATACCGGGCGCACTGCCGTCCATCTTTCAGGGAGCTGCGACGGCTCGCAACTTCTCGTTTATTCTTTTGACGGTTGCGGAAATGTTCGCGACCACATCGGGACTTGGGTACTTTGTCCAGTACAACGCGGATTATATGGCGTATGACAAGGTGCTTGCGGGGCTCATTTTCATGGCCCTGTACATTGTTTTCCTGTATACAGGATTTACATTCATAAAGAAAAAGGCACTCTTCTGGTGTCTCAACAGGAATAGCTGATATGACGAAGAAAATCAGAATCGGGACCGGATCGGGCGGCTGCTCCGTCGAGCGTCTGGAGCCCGCCTGCGACCTCATTTACCGCGGAAATATTGACTATCTCATCTTTGAATGCCTCTCGGAAAGAACCATGGCGGAGGCGCAGAAGCAGAAGCTGGAGGATCCGTCGCTGGGCTACAACTCCATGCTGGAGATCCGCATGCGCAAAATGCTGAAGCCGGCTTTTGAGAGACATATTAAAATCGTGTCCAATATGGGAGCGGCCAATCCGGAGGCCGCCGTCGCCAGAATCCGGGACATCGCCGGTGAGCTGGGTCTGCACGGGCTGAAAATTGCCAGGGTATTCGGGGACGATATCACGGACAGGCTGGACCGGTACGGGGAAATGCCCCTTTATGATACGCCCGGAAAACTGAAGGATCTCCCGGATATTATTTCGGGAAATGTGTACCTGGGCGCCGACGGCATCCGCAGAGCGCTCGACGAGGGCGCGGATGTGGTCATAACCGGGCGGGTCGCGGATCCGTCTCTTTTTGTGGGTCCGGTCTGCCATGAGCTCGGCTTTACGGCCGATGAGCCGGAGAAGATGGGACAGGCCATTCTGCTCGGGCATCTGATGGAATGCAACGCGCAGATTACAGGGGGATATTTTGCGGATCCCGGATATAAGGATCTTGAGAATATCGATCAGCTGGGCTTCCCCATCGCGGAGATGGATGAAACCGGCGCGTTTACGATCACGAAGTTGGACGGAACCGGCGGAGCGATTAATAAAGATGTGTGCAAGGAACAGCTTCTGTACGAGATAGGGGACCCCTCCGCCTATATCACGCCGGACGGCATCGCTGATTTTTCAAAGGTCCGCATAACGGAGGTGGAAAAGGATAAGATCCTTCTCGAGGGCGCACGCGCAAAAAAAGCACCGGATACGTACAAGGTGAATATCGGATACTATGACAGCTACATGGGAATCGCCGAAATCAGCTTTGGCGGACTGAATTCCCTGAAAAGAGCCAGGCTGGTCGCGGACGCGGTTCAAAAGCGGTGGGAGACGATCGGTGTGAAGCCGCTCGAGAGGCACATTTCCTATATCGGATATAATTCACTTTACGGCGATAAAATCGCGGAGCTGATGAGCGACGGGGTCTGCCCGGAGGTGCGTCTCAGAATTGCGGTGCGCACGGATAACAGGAACGACGCGGTTCTCCTCAACCACGAAGTGCAGTGCCTCTATATCAACGGCGCTGCCGGAAACGCGGGAATCGAGGCCCGGGTATCGAGAGTGCTGGCGGTCAATAATATTCTGATTCCGAAAAACGATGTCGAAGCATGTGTAAGGATGGAGGAAGTCAGTTGAAGCTTAAGGAAATTGCCCATATCCGGACCGGCGATAAGGGAAATACCTGCAATATTGCCGTGGTGCCCTATCGCGAGGAGGATTACGGGATGCTGAAGGAAAAGCTGACCGCTGAGCGGGTCAGGGATTTTTACAGTGAACTCTGCCGGGGCGAGGTGATCAGATATGACGTGGATTCCATCTGCGCATTTAACTTTGTCCTGAAAGACGCGCTCGGCGGCGGCGTCACAAAGAGCCTGGCAATCGACCGGCACGGCAAGTCATTTGGCATGGCTCTTCTGGAGATGGAGCTGGAGTGAGTCAGTGGGGACGGTTCTTTTTGACTCATCGAGTCAGACGGGGACTGAGTCAGCGGGGATGAGTCAGACGGGGACGGTTCTTTTTGACTCGCTGCGTCTCGGACGCAGTGAGTCAAAAAGAAACGTCCCCGCTGACTCATTTCATATAGGGCAGTCTCGATGAGATCGTGCAGATGTTAGCCCGGGCGATGCTTTCCTCCGTCGGCTCCTGCCCGATTCCGGGCAGATCCGGGACTTGATAGATACCACCCTCAGGCTGATAGTCATATTTGCAGGACGCCCTGTTTACCGGATCCAGCGCCCGCTGGTGATGCTCGTGAATCAGGAAGTTCGGAAGGGCTGCCTCGATCTGCAGAGCGGCCGCTTTGGAGATCGGGCTTCCGCATACATGGATCTGTACATGGGCATCATACGCCCAGGCCATATCACAGATCTTTTTCGCCTCGGTCAGGCCGCCGCACAGGCAGATGTCCGGCTGTATGACGTCGAGCAGCCGCTTTTCCAGAAATTCCCTGTACCCCAGCCGGTTGTAAATCCGCTCTCCCGAGGCCAGAGGAATGTCGGTCTTTTTCTTCAGTTCGGCGAAATTGCCCGGATTCAGCGGATGCACCGGCTCCTCATAATAGAAGATACGGAGCGGCTTCAGAATCTCCGCGACCTGGATGGCGGCCGTTGTATCGGTGTTGGAATGCATTTCGATAATGATATCCAGATCGTTTCCGCCCGCCAGACGGATGGCCTCCACTCTGCGATATACGGTATCGAGGACGAAGCTGGACAGCGGTCCCCGCATATTCCAGGAGGCGTTCGACGCGCCGGGAACGATGATCGGGTCCACTTTTACGCAGTCATATCCCTCTTCCAGGCATACACGGGTGACCTCCGCGTATTCCTCCGGCGTCTCCAGTGCCTGTTTTTTTATCTCGCTTCCCCAACCGAACTGAATCTGGCTGGCATATGTGCGGAGCCGCGTGTTGGTTTTTCCGCCGAGAAGCTGGTAAACGGGGACGCCGAGCGCCTTTCCTTTGATATCCAGCAGAGCGATATCAATCGCACTCATGGCCGCTGAAACAATTGTCCCGGAGCCCATGCCCCAGAATGTCTTCCTGAACAGGGTCTCCCAGACTTCCTCCACATTCATGGGATCCATGCCGATGATCTGCTCGGCGAAGTCCTGGATCATACCCAGTCCCGCTCTCCAGCCCTTGCCGTAGGCGACACCTGCCTCTCCCCATCCCGAGATGCCCTCATCCGTATTGATGCGGACAAGCACGGGACTCCAGGCCCCTCTGGAGCTGGCGCCGCTGTTTCCGCTCGGGAGCTGCAGCGCGTCGATGCTTGTAATTTTCATGTTCTTAAGCCCTTCCTGCCGGATGTCAGGGTCCGGCACAGATCTTATTTATGATGTAAACTGAGGCGATGACAGCATCAGTCCATGGTCCATTTTAACAGGTAATTTTTCACCCTCTCAAAGAACTGCATGACGATAACCAGGACGATGACCATGAAAATGAATCCGGCCCAGGTATTTTCATACAATCCGAAATCGGCGTATTTTTTTACAAAATAGCCCATTCCCTTTCCGGCGCCGTACATCTCCGCGTACACGAGCATCAGAAACGTGCTCCGCAGGGAATTGACGAATCCGGACAGGATGGAGGGGCTCGCAGCGGGGAAGATCACCTTGGTCAGTTTCTCCCAGCCGCCCAGCTCCAGCGTAGCCGCCTTATCCAGGTACCGCTTGTCCACGGTCATGACGCCCGTGATTGTGGCAAACAGAGTGGCCCAAAGCGTGTTGTACACGATCAGGATCACCGAGGCGACCCAGAAGGTAGGCGAAAGGAGAAGGACAAACGGAGAGAGGAGGATCGACGGAATAACGCTGCAGGCATAGATCACGGGATACAGCGCATCCCGGATTCTTCTGTTGAGTCCCATTACCGTCCCGAGGGACAGCGCAAGGCCCAGCGAAATGAAAATCGACGGCAGCATAAGCCGGAATGACGCCAGCATGTTCGTCAGCATCAGTCCTCTGTTTTCGTAGAACGCATCAAATATTTCCTCTTTTGTGGGAAAAAGGAAGGGATTCGCGCGGCCTGTATCCGTGCTGAAAATGTAAAAAAGAATGAGCCCCGCAAAAATCAGGAGCGTCGGCAGATATTTTTTAAAGAAAGCCAGTATTTTACTCATAAAGAACGTCTTTCAAATGTGAGATGTCCCGGTGAACGTGATATCTCAGCGGATACAGGGAAATGCATCCGCTGAGATACAAAAGATGACTTATATTTTATTTGTCATTTTCTTCGAAGAATTTCGCCTGCGCAGCCCAGAACTCGGCATTTTCCGGATATTCTTCCGTCACTTCCTTAAGGGCCTGCTCGTAGATCTCCGTATTGATGTGATCTTCGATCTTGATCTCCTTCGCCTTATCCTTGAGGAAGCCGATCTTGTCGAGGATATCCCACGCGCGGATGACGGAGTTCTTAAGCGGGTCAACATTGACTCTGTAGTGCTCATCCATCATATAAGCCGCGACATATTCCTTGTCGGCGCCGATGGTCTTGGCGAGGAGCTCGCAGCTCTCGTCCTTATTGGCCTCATAATATGCCTGCGCGCGAAGAAGGGCCTTGCAGATCAGCTTGATCGTGACGGGGTTCTTCTTCAGGAATTCGGTGCTGCATTCCATACGGCAGCAGGAGTAGTTCGGCATGATGTCACTCTGATAGGCGACGATTTCGATGTCCTCCATCTCCTTGACCTGCTGATTGAGGCCTGTTCCGAGGTTGGCGAAGTCGACCTCTCCGCGCTGTACTGCCGCGAGAGCGTCATTGTAGTTATCGAAGGTGACCCACTCAAGCGCCTCAAGCGGCTTCTCGACGCCCTCTTCCATCAGCGCGCCGGAGTAAGCAAAATAGGACGGATTGCAGGCGAACTTCTTGCCGACGAGGCTCTTGACGCCCTTCCATTCCGTTCCCTTCTTCGCGACAACCGGCATGGCACCTGTTACCATGTGGCCGCCGAAGATGGTCATATCGACGCCGGAGGAAATCTGCTGAAGCGGGTTGCTTGTTCCGGAATTGGAGACGACGTCGACCATTCCCGTGGAAAGGAGCGCCATCGCATCATTTACAGCCGTTGCCTCAACCGGCTCGATGGTGATGCCGTACTCCTCGAAGTACCCTTTCTCCAGGGCAAGTGTGACGAGGACGTTGCCGCTTGTGCCGTAGTTCCAGCGAACCTTTGCCGTCTCGGGAACTTCCTTCTTCGGTGTGTCAGCTGCTACAGAAGTGACTGTTCCGAGCACCATTGAGAGCATCAGAGCTACTGCTATCAGTTTCTTCCTCATGTCTGAACCTCCTTTTGGGATGTAAAATAAGTTTATGTTGACAGGTCTTCCGCCTGAAAACATCTTAATAGTGGGCCGATACGTCCTTATTGATCTCCTTGATGAGACGGTTTCTCAGCTTCATGATCTCCGGATCCTCAAACTGTGTCTCACGCGTCGCCCTGTGCTCTTCCGGTATCCGGCAGTCATAGATCACATGGCTGGGAGACTGGCCAAGAACAAGGATTCTGTTCGACAGAAGAATCGCCTCGTCGACGTCATGTGTCACGAAAAAGACGGTTTTTTTGGGCGTCTGCCGGGAATACAGGGAAATGAGCAGATCCTGCAGCTTGGCTCTCGTGACCGCGTCGAGCGCCCCGAATGGCTCGTCCATCAGAAGAACCGGCGGGTCCACCGCGAAGGCCTGCGCAATCGCGCAGCGCTGCTTCATTCCGCCCGACAGCGCCTTGGGCAGCTGATCATATACAGACTCGGCCAGACCGACGTCCTTAATGCAGGAGAGCGCGATCTGCTTCAATTCTTTCTTGTTCTTGCCGGGATATTTTTTATGAAGAGCGAGGACGATATTTTCTCCCGCCTTCATCCAGGGAAACAGACCGTAGTCCTGAAACACGACGCCTCTTCTGAGACTCGCGCCCGTAATGATTTCTCCGTCAAACTTCACTGTTCCCTCCGACGGAGTCTCGAGACCGGCCAGAAGCCGGAGCAGTGTACTTTTTCCGCAGCCGGACTGACCGAGGATGCAGACAAACTCTCCCTCTTCCGCTGTAAAGGAAATATCCTTCAGGATCAGACGGTCAGTTCCGGGATATGCGAATGTTACATTTTGAATTTCAACCATAAAAAACCTTCACAGATATTGTAGACAATTCATACAATAAAAGGATATGGTATTAAAATATACTCGTCAAGAAAGAAGGAGGATATTTCGTATTAGTAAATATAATGGATACGGAAAATTATTAAAAAAATTAATGAGTCGGCGGGGACGGTTCTAAACGACTCATTGAGTCAGACGGGGACGGTTCTTTTTGACTCACTGCGTCCGAGACGCAGCG